>NZ_CP055155.1 GCF_014217805.1 Adhaeribacter swui | reverse complement strand
TCGATCCATTTCTCCAATAACGTAACTAAGGCCCCACCTTCAGGCTTGGTTTGGATGGCAATGTTATCCATAATAGCTGAATACAAGGCTACAGCTTTCCCATCGTTAGCATATAGCCTATTATCTGGCGTAAAGTCAGCATTTGCTACCACAAACTTTTGTTTTAATGCCACCGTGTTGAGCAGGTGCATCATGAAAGATTTACCAGACCCGAAATCACCAATCCAAAACTTAACCATACTGTGGCCGTTCTTTACGTCCTCCAGTGAGGATATAAATGCCTCTACTTCAGCTGATCTTCCTACAGTAATGTGTTGCAATCCGATTTTAGGAACCACACCACCTAAAAGGGAGTTTATGATAGCTGTGGCTTCTTTAGGTTTGATATTATCTATCATATCTTAATAAGTTGTTTGAAGTAGTTTTCGTAAATAGTAAAATAATCCCCATCTTCTTCAATCAGTACATCATCCAGCTGATCGAAGCAATTTTCATTGATGCTGTCGATTAATTGACTTCGCATTAATCCTTTGGATTTGGAAAAGCTCTCCACATCCTGTTGGGTGAGGGAAAAGTTGTTATTAGAGAAAAGGCGTAACAAATCGCTTTGAGGACCACTTAAAATAAGTCCATCCACAAATAAGTTTTCCGTGACCACAGTTTGTGGTAACAAGCGTTCAAAGGAGATTTCAGTTGCTTCCAAATTTTCCACTCCTTCCTTCTCTGTAAGTTCAACAGCAACAGAATCCTCTTCTTCCTGAAGATACTCATTTAGCAACTCCACGGTACCCGAATGAAGCTGTTGAACTTCTTTTATAACTTCGGTATTGAGTTGAATCTTCTTTCGTTTGGGTATATATAGTCTAGGAACAGATTGAAGAGCCTTATCTAAGTCCCTATCTATTATTAAATCTTTTAGGATGGACTCAAAATCATGCAGTTGACCTTCCGTCTTAAACAAGCTTTTTTGAATCGTCTTGGTTAGCTGCTTATTGTTGAATGCAACGGACTGCAAGTCATAGTACAAGTAGTAGACATATAAGATTAATGCTGCTTCTCGATCAGTTTTAGCAATAAACTTAGATGCCTCAAAATAAATGTTCTCTAGTGAAGGATTCTTTTGGTTAAGGTTTCCAAGCTGCTTGATATCTTCAATAAACTTTTTGCCGTCTACACCTTTAAAGTTGTATGTGATTTCATCAAATTTGGTTTTCCACCGGCTTGTATTCTGTATATTAAGCTCGGTTTCTGTGGCTTCATCAGGTGGGTTAATAACAGTTAGTAGGTTTGGAAGAATTTTATTTAACCTTGTAACTATTCTATTTTCAATTTGAGTTAAAACATCTGGTACTGCGTGATAGGGAGCTGTTGTACTTATTTTTCGTTTATGTCCATAATGCTCTCGGACCGCATTTTCACAATGTTTAAAAATAAGAATGTAAAGTTCATTCGTTGTAGATTCTATACTATATTTATAGTTACTTGAATTTTTTCTGTATTTAAAATGCTTGCGGGCAACAATATCCGAAACTATCTCAAACTCTCCCGTGAGCGAAGTACCCCCTTCCCTACATACATTCTCTAGCTCGTTTATAGTAACTAAGTATAGCTTGAGCACCTCTATAAGGCAAAATTCAATCCCACAAAAGTTGTTACCTGGATTCCAGAGCTTGTTGAGTAACTTAACTTCTTCTTCCTTTAAATCAAGCTTTGTCTTATATTTAGTTCCTAACTTCCAACTGTCATACTCATAGTTGTTCAAATATGAATTTTGGTAATTACTTTGGGTATTCCTGAGCCTAGCTATTCCTGCACTGTCGCCTGCTGCCGACATCTTTTGAATCAGGAAACTAGTTCCATAGGACTCTGTTTTAGGATAATGAAAGCCCAGAATATTTAATTCATTTTCTAGACGAGCAAGATCTTTATGCTTTTCGTAGTCATTATTTAATAGGTCGAAAAGGAGGATAAAGGCATAGTTGGTATTTCCTTGTAGGTCTAAGTATTCCCCATCTAGAAAAGAAGTCTTAAAGCGCTTATAAAACTCAATTTGTTCTGGGCTTGCAGCATTTATTTCAGAATAAGAATATACATACTGGTGACTCCAGTAAGGCACCGCTGATACTCTTGTTTTCTGAGAAGAACTATTTACTGTATGATTAATCTGGTAAGTAAATCCTGATACATCGATGATAGAATCATCCTTGTTAGAATTAGACATCACTCCATTATCAACTTTTTTAACCCATTCTTCTTTGGCTGGCTGTTCCGTGCTAGGTTTTTCGACGAAAGGCGGATTATGGATAATATTGGATCTAACCTTAGAATCTTTTTTACGCTTTCTTCTGAAAACAGCTTTTGCTATTGGTGGCAAAAGGAGTAAGCCAAGTGTTAACATGAATAAAGCAGGTCCAATATCCCCACTAGCAAAACCTCCAATGGATACTAGGCATAAAAATATTCCCAAGATCCAGCGGAAAATAATTAATAAAATCTTCATTAGTTAATTAGGAAGGTGTAAAAGTATTTACAAATCCCAATATAAATGAAAATTAGATATTTACTATCTACTTATTGAAGAATAAAGGTAATTGCATTTACTTTTAAAAATTGCAGCGTAAAATAGTGTGGAACATTACATTGATTAGAAAAGAAACATCCTGTGTATTTAACATAAAATTAGTTATCAGGACAAATATAACCTTCTACTCATCTTACCCTCACAGTTTCCTTTTTTATTCTTGGGCTGCCTCAGTATCGAACAACTAAGTGTTCGTTTTTGGAACAACCTGGTTGTAATCTCACTCCATAAAACAGGCTTTAGGGGAGCCTAATAGCTGTTTTATCTTCTTGGTTCAGTATTTGGTATGCAAATGAGTAGGATATTAAATATTTTACATCAACCCGCATAACTAGTAACATGAAAGGAGAACAGTTAGGGGAATTCGAAGAATTAGTTCTGCTCACCATTGCCTACCTCTATGAGCGTGCTTACAGCGTTGCGGTAGTAGAAGAGCTCAGTCAACGCCTGGAGCGGCCGCTCAGCTTAGGGGCCGTGCACCGGACCATGCAACGGCTCGAAGAAAAAGGCATGGTCTCCTCCCATTTAGGAGAAGCCACCGCCGAACGGGGTGGACGGAGGAAACGATTATTTACCGTCACGGCTGCCGGCGAGCAAGCCTTACGCGACCTGCGGCGGATTCGCCACGAGCTATGGACCGGTATTCCTACAGCCGCTTGGGGAGGACGTTTATGAACCGGAAAGACTCTTCTCCCCTAGATTCCCAAGACAAACCAGGTGCTTTACCTTCCTGGGCCGAACGTCTTTTGAAACGAATCATGGCGCCCCACTTACGGGAGGAGCTACTCGGGGACCTCCAGGAGATGTTCTACCAACGAAGACAACAGCACGGCTCCTTCAAAGCTCGCTTGTTTTACCTGTGGGAAGTGCTGCTCTTGTTGCATCCCCGACTCTGGCGCCGGGAAGCTGCCGTAACTTCTCCTTCTTATCTGTCCCATTTAAATCACTATCCTAAACCTGCTTTAACTACCATGTTCCAAAACACTTTTCTAGTTGCCTGGCGAAAGCTCCGCCGGCATAAATCTTATACCTTGATCAATGTTCTGAGTCTGAGCCTGGGTATGGCCAGTGTGATCCTGATCTTCACGCTGGTGAAATATCACCTGAGTTTTGATAACTTCCACGCCAACAAAGACCGGATCTATCGCATTACGACCGAGTTTCACGAAGATAAAATTCGCTTGAATACGGGCGTACCCTCCCCCTTGGGCGAAGCTTTTCGCCAGGATTATCCAGTAGCTGAAAAAGTAGCCCGAGTGGCTTTTTTAACCAAACGGGTGGTGACTCCATCGCCACAGAAGAGATTTGAAGAAGATGTGGCCTTTGCCGAACCGGCTTTTTTTGACATTGTCCACTTGCCGCTGGTACTAGGTAGCCCAATGGGCAGGTTACAAGAACCGCATACTGCCCTGATCACCGAGCGCTTGGCTAAGAAATATTTTGGCGAGCAGAACGCCGTGGGGCAAACCATCCGCATCGATGATTCGCTAGTGGTGGCAGTGGCGGGTGTTCTGCAAGATCTACCCCGCAACACTGATTTTCGCAGCGAAATCTACGTGCCTTTTTCGCACTTAAAGGAACACAGTCCGGGCTTAGTAGAAAAAGACTGGTGGTTTAGCGTCAACAAACAGATGCAATGCTTCATCCGGTTAAAACCCGGTGTATCCGCCGCTGCGGTTAATGATCAGGTGCTGGCAGCTATTTCCAGTTCGTATTATGATGAAAAGATGGCCAAGTTTTTCCGGTTTAAACTTCAGCCGCTGGCCGACCTGCACTTCAACCCTAAGTTAGGGGGTTATACCGAAAAGAAGAATTTGTGGGCTTTTGCTTTCATTGGTTTTATTTTGATTGTCACCACCTGCGTCAACTTTGTCAACCTGGCGACGGCCCAAGCATTAGGAAGGGCCAAAGAAATTGGCATCCGCAAAGTTCTGGGCAGTCAACCCCGTACCTTATTTTGGCAGTTTATTGCTGAGACAACTCTGCTCACGGGATTTGCCTTGCTGCTGGCGGGTACGGTGGCCTACTTGACTTTGCCCTTGGTGAACCGGCTCTTTGAGCTGGAGCTAGCGTTAAACCCCGGGCAGGATGTTTCCTTGCTCGTCTTTCTAGCGGTGTTGATGCTAGTGGTTATCTTTTTAGCGGGTTCTTATCCCGGTTTAATTCTGGCCCGCTTTCAACCCATCGCGGCGTTAAAAGGAAAACTTTCCCAGAAACAAATTGGTGGTTTCTCTTTAAGAAAAGGATTGGTAATTACCCAATTTGCCATTTCCCAGCTGCTGATCATGGGTACTTTGACCATTGCTCATCAGATGCGGTACGCCCGTCGGGCGGATCTGGGTTTTGATAAGGAGGCCATCGTGTTGTTACCGGTGCCGGATGTGAATAAAGCGAAAAGCAATGCTTTAGGAGTGCAGTTCTCGCGGGTAGCGGGCGTGGAAAAAGTAACCTTTTGTTACGAAGCCCCTACCTCTGAATATTCTCCCACGACTAGCATACAGTTTGATGCCCGTCCGGAAGCCGAAAAGTTTTCCATTATCCTCAAGCACGGCGATCACCAGTACGTACCAACCTTTGGCTTAAAAATCGTTGCGGGTCGAAATCTATATCCCGCCGATACCACCCGGGAATATTTGCTGAACGAAACCGCGGTAAAAGCCTTGGGACTTACTTCCAACCAACAGGTGCTGGGCAAGCAGGCCAGCATTAATGGCCGCAGCGGCACCGTAGTGGGAGTGGTAAAAGACTTTCATAATAAATCTTTTCACGCGGCCATTGATCCGCTTTGTATTACGACGCTTTCAGAAAACTATGCCATGTACGGTATAAAAGTAAACCTAAGCAGTCTGGCCACCAGCTTGCCGCAATTACAAAAAGCGTGGGATTTGACTTTCCCCAGCGCTATCTTCACCTATCGTTTCTTAGACGAAGACATTGCCCGTGCTTACCAACTCGACACCATGATTCAGTGGCTCATTCAGGCTTTTGCGGGCATTGCTATTTTCATAGGGTGTTTGGGTTTGTACGGTTTAGTGTCGTTTATGGCCGTGCAGAAAACCAAAGAAATCGGGGTGCGGAAAGTATTAGGGGCTAGTCTAGGAAACATCCTGTGGCTATTTTACCGGGAATTTTTCCGCTTGCTCTTGTTGGCTTTCATCGTAGCGGCTCCGCTGGCCTGGTGGCTCATGAATGATTGGTTGAATAACTTTGTCTACCGGATAGAGCTCGGCAGCAGTATTTTTATTCTAGCTATTGTACTAACCGGTGGGATAGCCCTCTTAACAGTGGGTTACCAATCGCTGAAGGCCGCTTTAACGAACCCGGTGCAATCGCTCCGTTCTGAGTAAGAGAGTGTAAGAATGAATCTCATCCTTTGATCTCAGCAATCAAATTAGTGCCTTGATTGCTGAGATAGGTAATTAAGATAAAACTAAAGCTAGAAAAGGCCTATTGTGAGTAGGTCTTTTTTAGCTCTTTATTCCGTCGTTTAGTGAGACAGCTGGTCAACGTATTTCCGGATTAAATAAGGTCTGGTACTTACCAAATTTTCCTTCCACAAGGCACTTAGCCGATTACTATCCGTTTATTAAACGTTTATAAACGGATATATCCGCTTATAAACGCGGCTCTGGCTTTTAGAAGGGCTATTGCAACCCCTTTATTCCCTTTCGTTCGGATGAAACACCTTTTTAACTGCGGAGAAAAGCTATCCAGCAAGCAGTGATAAACCTTAAAAAGAGAATATGTTCCAGGTAGAAGCGGATTTTGAAACAAAATGCGTAGCTGGCAGGATAATTGGATAATTATATATATATTAGATATTAGATGGAAAAACTAGCTTTAAACCGTACAAAAGCCATTACAAGCCTCATTAAAGCAGGTATACCTACTCCATCCATAGTGCAGATAACCGGAATAACTCCGTTTATCCGGTAGTTGGTGGCAATTTCCGTGAACGTGTAGACCAATATTGTACCCAACTTAAACCAATCTTTTCATGTCGTCATTACTACTTTGTTTTAAAAACAGTCAATATGAACTTCATTTTCTGTCTTTTATATGTTTAATACATATTTAAAGGTTACCTTTAGTAAGAGATTGATTTTCAACTTTTAATAACATTTAAATTTTAACTCATGGAAAAGTTTGCAATATTAGCTAGATTAGAAGCAAAGCCAGGTAAAGAAAGCGAAGTAATGGAATTCTTGAAGTCAGCTTTACCGCTAGCCCAAGACGAGCCTGGAACGATCCGATGGTATGCTTTACAAATTGGACCTTCAACTTTTGGTATATTCGACACGTTTGAAACGACAGATGGTAGAACGGCTCACTTAAATGGGGAAATAGCAAAGGCATTGATGGCGAATGCTTCTGAGCTACTGGTTAAAGACCCAGTACTCGAAATGGTAGATTTATTAGCGATAAAATAAAAAATTAAACATTAATTATTAATTTTAAAAACTTCAAATAGATGGGGCCAGCGATAGCTTGAGCCCCTCTTTTTGCAGATACATTTGTGCAAGGTGGAAGTTAAGTTATTTGAAAAAGGTCAACCGTAAGACTTCTCGGCATCGCCGCCTGAAACGATAAGCGAATAAATATAGGCTTAACTAAAGTAGAAAACGCAACCAAATGGTCAGCGAATTTATCTCGGCTGCACAATGCTTTGGAAACCTATAAGAACAAAATAAGCAGCAACTGCCACCAACAGCGGCTAAAAAAAAGCGCTCCATTTCGGTAGTTGGGTCATTCATTTTTTAAGTACTTTTACGTTCAACAGACACAACTATCTGCGAAAGACGCGCCTTCTTTTAGCCGCGAAACGTTAATTATTGAATTGTACAAAAGCTAGAAAACACTTCGTATTTAACATGAACTGTGTTAAAAATCAAGGTTTTGGGGTTGAAATATGCATATAATTAGGATGGTAAGGAATACCCGATTTTACGATGGCAAAAGCTTGCTTGAGCAATTTATTACAAACCGCTATTAAAGCTAATTTGCCATTCTTCCCTTTGGCCACCAACCGCTCATAAAGGGCCTTGCAGGCTGCATTCGATTTCTTGGCCGAAAAGCTGCACACATATAATTTGCTTCGGATTAAACTCCCACCCATTTTCGTAATGCGCACTTTCCCTCGGATACTCGTCCCGGAAGTATATTCGCGGGGCGATAAACCGGCTTTGGCAATCAACTGGCGGTAATTATCTAATTTTTGGAAGTCACCGGTAAATAAAAGCAACATCCCCGCCGTCTTTCGGCCAATTCCCGGAATTGAAGTAAGTAGATTAAGCTCCTTGGCAAAAGCCTTTTCTAAAGTTTCTAGTAGCTTTTCCTGAATTTGCTTAACCTGCTTGTCAAGCATTTTTAAGGTTTGAAGCAGGCTTTTGGTAGCCAAACTGCTGACAACAGGTTGCAGTTTTAAAGCTTCCAATGCATTGATAACCATGGTTCTTTGTTTGATGAGCTGCTCGGCAACCTGCTCTAATTGGCGGCATTCCACAATCACCGGCTGCTCTGGTTGCCAAGAGGTTGCTTGGCTTTGTTCTCCGTAGCGCTGTATCCATTGGGCATCTTTCTTGTCGCTCTTGCCTTTGCCTAAATGCATTTGAATAAACCGTTTTATGATAACTGGATTTACCACAAATACTTGTGCTCCTTGCTCATAGAGGTAATAGGCCAGTTGCAAGTAATAGATGCCAGTCGCTTCCATCACATACAGGCAATCAACGCCACACTGTTTCACCAGCTTTTGAAAACCAGCTTTATCATTACTCACCTCCAGGTGCTGGAGCTTATTGGTCAAGGAGAAGCAAACGGCCAAAGAATCTTTACTTACATCAATACCAATTACCTTTTGTTTTACGGGTGAGATCATAACTTGTAACGTTTAGTAAGAAGAAACTAAATAAGTAAGTTAAAAGAGCAGACTATGGAGGCTTTCTCTATCCTGATGCAAGCTCGAAGGCTTTATGGAACTGTTCAAAGTAGCCATAGAAAAGGAAGGGGATTCTCATGTTAAACGGGTTCTTTACACCTGATAATACTAGGAATCTTTATCCTTCCTTTCTTCTCTTTTTATCCCAATATAACCTTTTAGGCAAACATAGGATAATAGTAGTTATCAGGACAATTAGTTAGTAAACCAGAGCTTCCATTTTTCAAAAAGAAGCTTTTCTTAAGGTTCTCTGGATTGATTATTCTGGCTACCTTGTGGCTACCTATGCTCTTGAAGACTTTCTATCAATCCGATTTTTACCACATCCAGGTAGACAGCACCCATCATCTACTTCTCGCTCGGTGGCAACGACCCGTTACCACCCAAGAAGTCATCACTGGGGGCACTAAACTCTACGAAGCCCTCCAAGCGACGCACTTGGAGCGAGCTTTAGCCAATGCCCAGGCGTTTACCACCCTTTCCCCAGAAGCGAAGCAATGGATGGCGACCACTTTTTACCAATTACTCTCCCAAACGCATCTAAAAAAACTAGCCCGCGTATTGCCGAGCAGCTTGTTTCATCGGCTCGCCTTAGAGTCGGTGGTGACCCGGGCCGAAGCTTTGGACGTGACAAAATTTGACGTGCAGAATTTTGCTCAAGAGCCCGAAGCTCTGAGCTGGCTTTTAGAAGAGCAAGCCCCATAAAACAGAAAAATTAGCTCCGTATGGTTTATGGGAGAATACCTTCCTTGGACCACCCGGTGCTTTACCCATTATATGAGTATTACTTATTCGTATTTTCAGAATCCAACCGTTACGATTACTTATGAGGCAGAGTGGGAATTAGGAACGATTGCCTTAGAAATATTTCCAAAAAAACCAAGATCCCTCCGAAGTGTATTTGGAAGTTGATTTTGAAAACCTGTTTCACTTTGCTTCGCTTTCAAAAAGCAATTTTGGTTATGTACCGAATGAGCTAGCAAAGACACAATTAAGGGTTGAGCGTTTTTTCATGTATTTTGTTTTAAAATGTACAAAAATGAAGAAATGCTGCAACAGAGTCACCGGAGCTTTTCAATGCGAACAAGAAAAAGTATTAGCAACTCTATCCTACTACTCGGTTGTTTTATAAGGTTAGACATTATATTGTTAGTACAACTGGCTCTAGGATTCTAACGTACCGGAAATTGTTTCCCGGTGATTCTTCCCCCAAGCAATCATCTCATTAATCATCCGTGTTAAGGTTTTGCAATATTCCGTTAACGTATATTCCACAGTTGGAGGGGTAGTCGATTGTACTGTACGGGCAACCAGCTTGTTTTCCTCCAGATTCTTCAACTCCTTGGATAAAACGCGGGTGGTAATCGGCAACACACTGCGGTGTATTTCTCGAAACCGATGATTACCCTGTAGAATGGCAACTAGAATTGGAAGCTTCCACTTGCCACCAATTACAAATAAAGTGTCTTGAACATATCTGATCTTCTGTGCCTTAGTCATCTCCATAGTGGTATACTTTAGGATACTAGCATTAAAAGTATATCAACTTCTTCATACTTTTGTAGTTGATTGAAAAAAGTTTATAGTTATTTAAAGTTTGAGAACTCTCACCTTGCGGATATAGCTTTTTCTATCAGTATCTATTAACTGAAACTCAATATTATTTAACTTTTAAATGAGTACTCTCCTGACATTTGAGCAACCAGAAAGTATTTTAACACCTTGTTCCCCAATGAGTGGAGCGCAAGCTGTCTTAGAATGTTTAGTTGAAGAAAACGTTGATATAATTTTCGGCTATCCCGGGGGAACGATCATGCCTGTTTATGACGCGTTGTTTGATTATAAAGATAAGTTAACCCATATTTTGGTGCGGCACGAACAAGGCGGTATTCATGCGGCGCAAGGGTATGCTCGCACTTCGGGCAAAGTAGGAGTTGTATTGGCAACTAGTGGCCCTGGTGCTACCAATCTAATTACTGGTTTGGCTGATGCGATGATCGATAGCAATCCCATTGTTTGTATTACGGGCCAGGTATCGGCTTCTCTGTTGGGCACCGATGCTTTTCAAGAAACCGATGTTTTAAGTATTTCCATGCCCGTAACCAAATGGAATTATCAAATTACCGATGGGGAGGAAATTCCAGCCATCTTGGCTAAAGCTTTTTACATGGCTCGTTCTGGACGCCCTGGCCCGGTATTAATTGACATTACCAAAAATGCTCAACTTCAACTCTTGGAGGGATTAAATTATACGCCGTGCCAACAGGTCCGGAGTTATCGACCCAAGCCTATTGTGAATAAAGAGTATATTGAAAAAGCGGCGACTATTATTAATCAGGCAAAAAAGCCCCTGGTAGTTTTCGGACAAGGAATTATTTTAGGAAAAGCGGAAAAAGAGCTCCAATTATTCCTCGAAAAAGGCGGTTTCCCAGCCGCTACGACATTGCTGGGAATAGGGGCATTAGCCACAGATCATCCGCAACACGTTGGATTATTAGGGATGCACGGCAACTATGCACCCAACATAATGACCAATCAATGCGATGTCTTAATTGCGATTGGGATGCGGTTTGACGATCGGGTAACCGGAAGACCGGATAGTTATGCCAAACAGGCAAAGGTGATTCATTTGGACATTGATCCCGCAGAAATGGATAAAATAGTAAAGACAACGATATCCGTTTTGGGCGATTGCAAGGAAACTTTACCTCTACTAACCCGTCTTATCGTACCTAACGATTACATTGAATGGTTAGCTGCATTTAAAAAGTTAGAGCAAGAAGAGATTGTTCAAGTAATAAATCCGGAACTGATTCCTACTTCTGACACTTTGACCATGGGGGAGGTAATTAATGGGCTAAACGAACTAACGACCGGAAAAGCGATCATAGTTACGGATGTGGGCCAACACCAAATGGTAACGTGTCGGTACGCGAAGTTTAATACCTCTAGACTAAATGTTACCTCAGGCGGTTTAGGAACAATGGGGTTTGGCCTGCCGGCCGCTATTGGGGCTTGGTATGGTGCTCCTGATAAAGACGTTATTGCGATCGTTGGAGATGGAGGAATTCAAATGACCATTCGGGAATTAGGTACTATTTTGCAATTTGGGGCCAAAGTAAAGCTACTCATCCTTAATAATGGTTTTTTAGGAATGGTTCGCCAATGGCAGCAACTATTTCTTGATGAACGCTATTCCGCCGTAAATATGGTAAGTCCGGACTTTGTAGCAGTAGCCCAAGCCTATCGTATCCAGGCAAGCAGAGTAAAGGATAGAATAGATTTACCACAAGCCTTAGAGACTATGATGGCCCACGATGGGCCATACGTGTTAGAGGTGATGGTTGGCCGAGAGAATAACGTTTTCCCGATGGTGCCTCAAGGAGCATCGGTATCTGAAATTCGGTTATATTAAAAATTTAATTTTCGGAATACGAATTGGGAAAAATAAAAGATAATCGAACATAGCCTCTCAGAAGATTATCTAATTCCTATTGGTAAAATGCTCCGGGTCAAGACAGTTTAAAAAATTGCATGAAATGAAAGTTATAATTGCTGGCAGTACCGGAATGGTAGGTAACTTAGTATTAGCGAATTGCCTTAGTTCGGACCAAATACAGGAAGTAAGAAGTTTGGTTCGTAAACCGACCGGACTTAAACATCCCAAATTAACGGAGATTGTTACTTCAAATTTTGCCAATTACTCTAGCCACTCCCATCTGTTTCAGGATATAGCCAGTGCTTTCTTTTGCATTGGCGTTTATACCGGGCAGGTTTCCGATGAAATATTTAAAAAGACCACGGTGGATTATGCAATTGCCTTTGCTACTGCTTTAAAACAAGAAAGCCCCGGTGCAACCATATGTTTACTCAGTGGCGCGGGAGCAGATAGTACAGAGAAAAGCCGAACTCCTTTTGCCCGCTACAAAGGAATGGCCGAAAATCAAATTTCTAATTTGAATATGAAGTTCTATGCTTTTCGACCAGCTTACATTTATCCAGTGGCCCCCCGTCAGGAGCCCAATGCCGGTTATAAAATCTTAAGAGTATTTTATCCACTACTTAAAGCATTGGGCAAGAAATATAGTATTACTTCAACTGAGTTAGCAAGGGCAATGTTCCACGTTGGATTGTATGGTGCCGAAAAGCAAATTTTAGAAAACCAAGATATATTGAATTATGTAAAATGAACTAATATCGTATATTAAAACAATAAAGTCAGGCAGCAATTGGTAGTTTTTAAAGTTGCCAAAACGTTGATTTTATACTGTATGGTTCTAAAACATTAGTGCTTTTTTATAAAACATTTTCGACTTCTTACACCTGTACTAAGCTGGGTCGATTAGTCTTATAAGTTCAATTAAAATAAATTAGTAATTTAATGTATGGTAAACTTTATATTACTATCAAGCGCTGGCGATACTCTCTTGGAGAAACACCCAGAACCTTCCGTACATAACGGGTGAAAAAGGATCGACTGGAAAAATTCATTTGATCGGCAATTTCGGAAATGTTTAAATTCTTGTTTTGCAGGAGTATAGTAATTCTTTCTCGGGCGTAACGTTGTATCCAACCTGAGGCAGTAATACCGGTATTTTGTTTACATATAAAATTTAAATACTTGGCGGTAATATGAAGCCTAGTGGCATAAAATTGCACTTCACGCTCTTTGATACAATGTTCTTGTACCAATCGCATAAATCGTTCATAAAGCGATCCACTTTCTAAGGTGCGTTTCCGGCGTTCATATTCATTAGCAAACGTGTGCCACATTTCCAGAATAAATAACTGCATTTGCAACTTCAATATCTCAGCATAGAAAAGGTGTTCTAGCTCCGAAAATTTAGCGTACAAGAGTTGAAAATTGGAGAGCACTCTTTGCTTGTCGTTTTTGTCCTTCAAATGCAATATAGGGTTTTCTTTAGAATGTAATACCACATCAATACTCCAACTCTGGTCGGGAATATTAGCCAACAGAAAATCTCTTTCTACCAATAAAATACTTGCCTTAATTTTCTTTGAGAAAGTCAGATTAGTCAGCTGGCTCCCTGAAAACCAAAAAACAAATTCCCCAGCGTTACAGGTATAGGGCTTGTCATTAAAAAGGAAGCTTATACTTCCTTGATGGCAATAGATATGCGTATGAAAATGCAGTAGGAAATCCTCCGGTAATTCAACAATCCCCTTTGCCTGGAGCAAAATAATGCTATCCTCTTTTACTTTTTCCAATTCCATTAATGAATGGGTAAATAATATGTAATATGTGACAGTATATACGTTAAAAGTGTAATAAATAGCGCTAATTAAATGGGATAAATTTATAATCTTTAACGTTTAAGGTATATGAAAATGCAACCCCCAGATATTTTCCAGAGACTGCTAGATGGCGAACCGATTTCTTTTATCGATGCGGATTATTCTAAAATAGTAAAGGCTTGTGATGACACCCGCAAATTGCTCCTTCAATTAAACAATGAAGCCGATTCAGACGAAATCAGAAAGCTTTTAAGCAAAATATTCGCTTCAGAAGTGGATGCAACTACCGTGGTTTTTACGCCATTTCAAATTAATTATGGCAAGAACACCCAAATTGGTAAAAATGTATTCATCAATTTTGATTGTACTTTTTTGGATTTAGGTGGCATTACCATTGACGATAATGTCATGATTGCTCCTAAAGTGAGTCTGTTATCCGAAGGACATCCTATTTCGGTTAACGATAGACAAAAGCTAACGGCTGGGAAAATCCATATTAAAAAGAATGCCTGGATTGGGGCGGCAGCCACCATTTTACCAGGGGTAACCATTGGCGAGAATGCCGTAGTGGCCGCTGGAGCCGTGGTATCGAAAGATGTTGCGGCTAATACCGTGGTAGGCGGGGTGCCTGCCAAATTCATCAAAACAATAGATTAATTATCAATAGGTAAGCGCCGTAATGCGGACAAATTTAAATTTAAAAACATGAAAAGAATAACCCTTGTAGCCCTTTCGTCCCTGATGATTATGGGACAGGTCTTTGCTCAGATAAAACCAAAAGCTAATTCAGAAAAATCAAAAACAATGAAAGAAGCAGGAAAAACAAATCACTATACTTTTTCATTAAGTGATAAGGTAACCCGGCAAGAAGTAACCTTTCAAAACCGGTATGGCATTACGATTGCGGCCGATTTATACCTGCCGAAGAACAGGGCCAACGAAGCTTTAGCGGCCTTGGCCATTAGCGGCCCATTTGGGGCAGTAAAAGAACAATCCTCCGGATTATACGCCCAAAATATGGCCGAACGTGGTTTTGCTGCCCTGGCCTTCGATCCGTCTTACACGGGCGAAAGCGGGGGGCAGCCTCGTCATGTCGCATCACCCGACATCAATACGGAAGATTTCAGCGCCGCCGTGGACTTTCTCGGCTTGCAGTCTTCCGTTGACCGGAACCGCATCGGCATCATCGGTATTTGTGGTTATGCCGGCATGGCGCTGAACGCGGTGGCCGTGGACAAACGCGTGAAAGCTGTTGCTACTACCAGTATGTACGATATGTCACGGGTGATGGCCAAAGGCTATTTTGATAAACTGACCCCTGAAGAACGCACCAAAACGTTGGAACAAATGAGCCAGCAACGTTGGGCCGATGCGGAGAAAGGCACACCTGCTCCTTCCACCAATAATCTACCGGAAAAATTGCAAGGCAACGAACCTCAGTTTGTAGTGGATTATTTCAATTATTATAAAACGCCGCGGGGTTTTCATCCTAATTCGATTAATTCCAATGGTGCCTGGACAGCTACTAGCCCGCTGTCGTTCATGAATATGCCGCTACTGACTTATATTAAAGAAATAGCCCCTCGTCCGGTTTTACTGATTGCCGGGGAAAAAGCCCACTCCCGGTATTTCTCAGAAGATGCTTACCAGGCAGCTACCGGGCAAAAAGAGTTAATGATCATCCCCAATGCTAGTCACGTTGATTTGTATGATAAGGTAAACATAATTCCCTTTGATAAACTAACCTCTTTCTTTAACGAACACCTGAAAGCAGGTAAGCCGGCGCCAAAAGAAAAGGTCACTGCCTATGGTTCTGTTAATTAATTATTTGGTAGAACGTAAAATGGCAGTAGTATGAAATATTCATTTTTTGCAGTCTTTGCCTTTGCAGCCCTCTTTAATATGGGCTGCAAAGAGCCGGTTTCCACGAAAGCAACCGATGGTGAAACAAACGCCATTTTTCCTAAGGGGAAATTAGGACCAGCGGCAAACTTCACGGGTAAGGCCTGGAACACCGACTTAGTGGCTAATGATACTAGGTATAATACGGTGGTTGGCAATGTTTATTTTGAACCGGGCGCCAGAAGCAACTGGCATATTCATCCGGCCGGACAAATCCTGATTATTACCGATGGAGTTGGTTACCATCAGATAAAGGGGCAGCCCCGGCAAACCATCAAAAAAGGCGATGTGGTGAAGTGTCCGCCTAATGTAATGCACTGGCATGGCGCCAGCCCAGATACCGGATTGCAGCAACTTTACATCGTGCCGAATACGGAAAAAGGAATTGTAAAATGGTTGCACCCTGTTTCGAACGAAGAATACAATAACTCTAAATAAGATGCAGGATGGAAGCTTAGGATGATTACAAAAATAAAGGTAGCAATATGCAGTCTTGGATACTGTAAAATTTTGATGCAACAGCAATAAAAGTACAAAGGCCATGAAACGTTCACTTATAATTATTTTCTCGCTATTCTCGTTATTGACAAGTTTTGCCGCTTGTGATAAAGACGACTCCACAACCAATAACCCTGATGTGGGAACTAATAATGGGAATACTAATGCAAATCCAACCGGCAGCAAAATGAAAATCATAATCGGAACCCGCACCTTCACGGCTACGCTGTATGACAATGCCACAGCCACGGCATTTAAAGCTCTATTACCTATCACTGTCAATATGAATGAGCTAAACGGGAACGAGAAATTTTTTGATTTAGCAGCCAGCTTGCCGACAAACGCATCCAATCCCGGAACAATCCAAAATGGAGATTTAATGTTGTATGGCTCTAAAACCTTAGTTCTCTTTTATAAAACATTTTCTACTTCCTACTCCTATACCAAGATTGGACGGATTGATGACGTTACTGAACTTGCTGCTGCTGTCGGCTCGGGAAATATAAGGGTTACTTATGAAGTAGAGTAAAGGAAGGCTTTTGGACAGTGGGAGAAAGGTGATGTGAAGCACCGCTTTATGATCCATATTACCGGACCAAAAATGAATTATGTAAAAAATACCTTTAAGTAGAAAGACTGATGAAAGAACAAGTGGTATTAGTAACCGGTGCCGGAAGCGGCATGGGTGAAGCAGCAGCCCTGCTGGCGGCTGAAAGAGGTAATAAAGTAGTGGTAGTCGATGTTAATGAAAATGCTGCTCAAACTGTAGTAGACAAGATAAAATCAAAAGGTGGAAACGCCATCGCTGTCAAATGCGACGTTACCAGTGCGGAAGAAGTCAAAGCCATGGTTGAGCGCAGCGTTGAAGTGTACGGAAGATTGGATGCCGCGTTTAACAATGCAGGAATCATGATGCGTTCAGTAGACACCGCTAATCTGGATGAGGAAGAGTTTGATCGTATAATTAATATAAATTTAAAAGGTGTTTGGCTTTGTATGAAGTACGAACTTCAGCAAATGGCCAAACAGGGAAATGGCGCTATAGTTAATAATTCGTCTATTGGCGGTTTAGTTGGCGGCCCCGGTCGATCTGCTTACCATGCGGCAAAGCACGGCGTGTTAGGGTTAACCAAATCTGCTGCCGTCGAATTTGCCGCTAAAGGTATACGTATTAATGCTGTTTGCCCGGGTACCATTGAAACGCCGATGGTGGATAACATGATCACCGTGGGAGACCTTTCGGAACAAGAGTTTAAGGATTGGGCACCGATCAAAAGGTTTGGTAAGGCAGAAGAAATAGCCGAAGCCGTATTGTGGCTATTTAGCCCCGCAGCAAGTTATGTAATCGGACAACCGATTTCTGTTGATGGCGGGGTAAGTATCATTTAAATATTAGCAAGCTTATTATTATAAAAAGAACGGCAATGACCAACGTGTTAATTCTGGGGGCTGGTGGACAAGTTGCCCGACATGTGATAGAAAGAGTGATAAGCAATGACTCAATTCATCTCACTTTATATATGCGTGACACCTCCCGTTTAAATTATCTTGAAGCTAGCCAAATCAACCTAATAGAAGGTGACCTGCTGCATACCGAGAAGCTTCACGAGGCAATGCAAGGACAGGACCTGGTATATGTAAACATAAACGGGCAGGAGGATATTCTAGCTGAACAAACGGTGCAGGCCATGCAGGCCACAGGTATAAAGCGTATAGTCTTCATTGCAGCAATAGGTATTTATAGTGAAGTTCCCGGTGCTTTTGGACAGTGGAACCAGCAGATGATCGGCCCTATCTTAGAACGTTACAAAAAAGCGACTAACCTTATTGAGTCTTCAAGCTTGGATTACACCATCCTTCGTCCGACTTGGTACACCGATAAAGATGAAGTCGATTATATAATTACTCAAAAAGGTGAAACAGTTATTGGAACCGAAATATCCAGGAAGAGTGTCGCTGACTTAGTGGTTAAAATCATAGAAGATCTGAACTTGCATGTGGGTGAAAGCCTTGGATTGGAAAAACCGGGTACTGAAGGTGATAAACCTGCTTTCAAAAGTTAAAATAATCACGGAATAAATTCAACCAGGTAGTTGTAACTGACACCTTTACAGGTCATTATCAAATTAAATATAACTAATAATTAATTTGGTTCTCGCTGTTTTTAGAAAAACAGCGTTTTATTATAAAAAAATAATTTAAAATGGAAATAACAAGAATAGGCTCCAGGCCCTCCGGTAAGGGTCCTGAAGATTGGTTCACCGGAGCCGTGCGCATAGATCCTTTGTTTGAGGCAAACGAAGCAAGACAAGGTGCGGCCGCCAGTGTCACCTTCGAGCCCGGAGCGAGAACTGCTTGGCATACCCATCCTTTGGGCCAAACTTTAATTGTTACAGCCGGTTGCGGTTGGACACAGCGGGAAGGTGGCCCAGTAGAAGAAATACACCCTGGTGACGTGGTTTGGTTTGCGCCCAACGAAAAGCACTGGCATGGTGCTACGGCAACTAATGGGATGACTCATATTGCCATTCAGGAAAACCTAAACGGCAAAGTGGTAGATTGGCTGGAAAAAGTAATGGATGAGCAATACAGAAAATAGGATAGCAGGAGGCATACTTGCCCAGACGGTAATTACCGGTTTCGGTACCAGGACCTGAAGTACACCCAAATTCCATATATGATTCGATTACTTAAAATAGTTAACGTCATTACCGTAGTCTTAAATGGAAAAATCGGCTTATACGCCTATGGGTTATTGATCATGTGCCTGTTGGCCAACTATACAAGCGCTCAATCTTCTTTCGAACAAGTACGCCCACGCATTGTTGTTACGGCTGATCCGGAACTCGACGACAACAATTCGCTCATTCGTTTCCTACTTTATAGCAGCGACCTGCAAATAGAAGGTCTTGTTTATGCCAGTAGTCAATTTCACTGGAAAGGCGATGGAAAGGGAACAAAGTGGGCTGTTCCCGGAAGAGAATATTCCCGTTTCGGATTGAATCTCTGTCCCTGTGCGTCCTGGCGTTGGTCGAAAGACGAACGTTTCATTCATGATGCTGTAGCAGCGTATGCGAAAGTATACCCAAACCTGAAAGTGCATAACCCTAACTTTCCGGATCCGAAGGTATTGAAATCAAAAATCCGCTACGGAAACATTGATTTCGACGGAGATGTTTCTAAAGATTCGCCGGGTTCCGGCCTGATTAAATCGCTGATGCTGGATGATAAGCCAGGCCCCCTGTTTATTACCGCCTGGGGAGGGCAGAGTACGATTGCCCGGGCACTCAAATCCATTCAAGAGCAATATGAGTACACCGTGCAATGGGAAGCCATCAAAAAGAAAATCTCCCATAAAGTCGTGTTGCTCCCATCCGGCGATCAGGATGACACGTACGCGCTCTATATTAAACCTAATTGGCCCGGTATTGATTACCGACAATTTAGAGGCGGCCCTAACTATGGCTATGGTGCGCAGTTGGGAGCGAAAGGAGAGGACGCGGTTTATCTGACTGCATCGTGGATGAAAGAAAATGTATCCAAGCAGGGGCCATTAGGAGCTCTATACCGGGTTTGGGGTGATGGCAAACAGATGGTAAAAGATGACAAGTTGGATTTTTTTGGTTTAGCCGGCTACACCAATGAACAATTAAAGCAAATGGGCTATGTGGTATGGATGCCGGTGCAAGAGAAAGGTTCCTGGTTGGGCGAAGGTGACAACCATACCTTTATGAATATGCTGGGCAACGGGCTACGGGCATTTGAAGTAGGTTCTTATGGTGGATGGGGTGGCCGGGAAACAGGAAATAAGGAGGGGATGAATTTTTCGCTTAGTGATACCAGTACCAATGCCTTAGCAACAACCCTAAGCACATTAAACAGCCAGTTAAACCGAAGTGCAAAGGAGTTGGCTTACCCAAATTTCTTTCCTTTAGCACAGCGTGATTTTGCTGCCCGGCTGAAATGGTCGGTAACCCCTAAGTATACAAATGCAAATCATGAACCGGTGGTAAAAATTGAAGGGCCGCTACAGGTAGTAGCATCTGCCGGCGATAAAATACGGTTAAACGGAGCTGTTTCAGACCCGGATGGGGACGCTGTCTCAATCAATTGGTGGCAGTTTCAGGTTGGTAGTTATCCTGATAAAGTTGATATCTCCAATCCTAACCAGGCGCAGGTTGAAGTTCTTATTCCTAAAGATGCAAAGGGTGGCCAAACGATTCACCTGGTTCTGGAAGCAACCGACCAGGGTGCTCCAGCACTCACTAAGTATCAGCGCGTAATTATTACGATAAAGGATAAATGACTAATGGCAAGTTTGTCAAAATTAGAATCTATTACCAGCAATTTAACTTTTAGTAACCTAATTAGCTGTGAACTATCGAGATAATCAACATTCAGCAGATTAATGAAGCTTATGAACGATTATTGAAAGGAGATGTCAAATATCGTTTTTTTATTGATATGTCCTCTATAAAAAGTAAACGCTCCTAGTCAGGAAAAAACGTGGCTTTGAACGAGGTAAATAAATAGGTACCCGTATAAATAAAAATAACAAAACCAGGAGTAATATGGCCCGAAAAAAATCACCGAACCATCAACAAGAAGGGCAGCAGCCCGAAGAAGGTCGCAGGAACTTTCTAAAGCAATCTACGCTCCTGACCGCTCTGGCTGTTACACCACCTTCTCTACTGAAAGCCGCTGAATTAAGATGGGATGAAAAAGCAGCATCTTATTTTGAGAAGGTACCACTGGCCCTGGAGATAAACGGCAAAGCGCAACAACTATCTGTAGAGCCGCGAGTTACTTTGCTCGATTTGCTCCGGGAGCACTTAGCACAAACCGGCACCAAGAAAGGCTGCGACCATGGCCAGTGCGGCGCTTGTACGGTGCACGTAGATGGCAAGCGGGTTCTTTCCTGCTTATCGCTGGCAGTAACCCTGGAAGGCAAAAAAGTAACCACCATCGAAGGGTTGTCAACTGGCGACCAGCTGCATCCCATGCAGGAAGCCTTTATTAAACACGATGGATTTCAGTGCGGCTACTGTACGCCCGGCCAGATTATGTCGGGAGTGGGTTGTATCCGCGAAGGGCACGCCAATTCCGAAGAAGAAATACGCGAATACATGAGCGGTAATATTTGCCGGTGCGGCGCTTACCCCAACATTGTAAAAGCTATAGCCGAGGTTAAGAAAGGAGGGCAAAAAGTATGATTAACTTTGGATATACCCGGGTAACCACTCCCAAAGCGGCCGTAGAGGCCCTGGTAAAAAATAGCAACGCACAATGGCTGGCTGGCGGAACCAACCTCGTGGACCTCATGAAAAAAGGCGTAATTGTTCCGCAAAACCTGATCGACATTAACAACCTGCCTTTAAAAGAAATTAAAAAAGATAATGGCAAGCTGCACATCGGGGCTTTAGCGCTAAACAGCGACGTAGCCGAAAACGACCTGGTACGTCAGCAGCAACCCTTGCTTTCCTTGGCATTGCAAGCTGGCGCTTCGCAGCAAATACGGAATATGGCTACAATAGGCGGCAATATGATGCAGCGTACCCGGTGTTCTTATTTTTATAACCCCGATATGCCTTGCAACAAAAGGGAACCTGGTACAGGTTGCGGCGCCTTAAAAGGATTTAACCGGATGCACGCTATATTTGGCACTTCCGAAAAATGCATTGCCGTACATCCTAGTGATATGTGTATTGCTTTAGTAGCCCTGGATGCTACCGTACTTATCACCGGGCCCAAAGGGGAACGCCGGATAAGTTTCCAAAATTTTCACCGCTTACCCGGCGATGCGCCCCAAAGAGATAATACTCTGGAAAGAGGCGAATTAATAACAGGTATTGAAATACCCGATAATGCCTTTAAAGATCACTTCCATTATTTAAAAATCCGCGACCGTACTTCTTATGCTTTTGCTTTGGTGTCCGTAGCGGCTGCGGTGAGCTTGCAAGGAGATACCATTCAGGATGTGCGTTTAGCCATGGGGGGAGTGGCCCACAAACCCTGGCGCCTCGTGGAAGCCGAAAATTTTTTAAAAGGAAAATCGGCTTCCGAAGCTAATTTTCGGCAAGCCGCGGCGGTAGCCATGAAAGGTGCCCAAGGATTCGGGCATAACAATTTTAAATTAAAGTTAGCTCCTAATACATTGGTAGAAGCTTTAAAAACTGCCACCGGAAAAGCCTAAAAAGAATGAATATAGAAAAGGATTTCTTCTTCGATAAGAAACAAAACAATCCTCTAAACCGGGTAGATGGCCGGGCCAAAGTAACGGGCACTGCTACCTACGCGGCTGAGCACCAGGTATCGAACCTGGTTTATGGCTTTCTGGTAGGCAGCACCATTGCCAAAGGCCGTATTAAAAGTATGGATACCAAAAGCGCGGAACGAGCCGATGGGGTATTAGCGGTTATAACGCACCTGAATGCTCCTAAAATACCGGGGTATCAAACAGGTAAAGACCCTTCCAAGCCACCTACGGCCGGTCAGCCACTGCGCATTTTTTACGACAACCAAATCTATTACTACGACCAACCGATTGCCTTAGTAATTGCCGATACTTACGAACGCGTACTGGATGCAGCCAAATTGGTGAAAGCGCAATACGATAAAGAAGCACACCAAACCGATTTGGAAGCTAATTTAAGTAAAGCTAAAGCACCTTCCGGACCCCGCAAAGAAGATTACAAACGCGGGGAATTAGACGCGTATAAAAAGGCGCCGGTAAAAATAAAGCAGGAATACTATCATCCTGTGGAGGTGCACAATCCAATGGAGTTAGGAAGCATTATTGCGCAGTGGGAAGGTTCGGAAAAAGTAACCGTTTATACTAAAACCCAAGGCGTAGAATCTACTCGTAATTCTATTAAGGATGCTTTTAAATTAAAACCGGAAAACATTACGGTGCAGGCCGAACACATCGGGGGTGCTTTTGGGATGGGTTTGCGCACCTGGCCTTACGAGATAGCGGCTATTATGGGTGCCCAGAAAATAGGCAAGCCCCTGAAACTGGTTTTACACCGGGAGCAGATGTTCACCAACGTGGGTTACCGCCCCGAAACCATCCAGAAAATAAGTATGGGTGCTACCGCCGACGGGAAACTAATAGGCATCACCCACGAAGCTACTGCCAATACCTCGGCTTACGAGGAGTTTACCGAAGCTACCGTAAACATTACCCAGTTTATGTATGCCTGCCCCAATGTGGCTACGCGATACCGGATTGTTCCTTTAAATGTTTGTACCCCCATCTGGATGCGGGGTCCCGGTGAAGCTACGGGCGCTTTTGCGCTGGAATCAGCCATGGACGAGCTGGCCCATGTACTAAAGATTGATCCGATTGAGTTTCGCTTGCGCAATCACGCGGATGTTGATCCGGAGCACAACCGGCCTTGGTCGAGTAAACATTTAAAAGAATGTTACCAGATGGGTGCCGAAAAGATTGGCTGGAAAGATCGTAAACTGGAACCCCGGACCTTAAAAGAAGGCGATTGGCTCATTGGCTACGGCATGGGTACGGGTTCCTTCGGAGCCATGCGTTGGGTAGCTACTATTAAGGCTAATCTACAATCAGATGGCAGGTTGTTACTGCAATGTTCCGTTAACGATATGGGCCCGGGCACGGCTACCATGATGACAGCGGTCGCCTCGGAAGCCATGGGGCTGACACCGGATAAAATTACCATCCAAATGGGTAGTACCAAGTTGCCCCCCGGACCCATGCAAGGTGGTTCCAATGTAACTTCTACGGTAGGTTCGGCGGTACACGATGTTTGCGCCGAATTGAAACAACAGATTGCCGCTTTAGCCAGCAAAGAAGGATCTGCTTTTCACAAAGCAAAAGCAGTTAATGTTAAACCAGAAGACCTTATTTTCTCCAGCGATGGTGTAGCTTTAAAGAAAAAAGATTCCGTTAAAATAACGTACAATGAATTGTTCCGGCAAAACAATTTAAAAACCCTGGAGCTTACCAAAGAGTCCAAAGGGCAGGAACAGCCGTATTCCATGTATTCCTTTTCCATGCATTTTGTAAAACTGCGGGTTCATCCGGCCACGGGGCGCATCAAGATAGACCACGTAGTTTCCTGCGCTGATGCGGGTACCATTATCAGCCCGAAAACGGCGGCCAGTCAAATGATTGGTGGGGCCGTGGGTGGCATTGGCATGGCTTTAATGGAAGACTTGGTTGTGGATCATCGGTTTGGACGCCCCATCAACAACAACTTAGCTGACTACCACGTGCCGGTTAATGCCGACATTCCGAATATAGATGTGTTATTCGTGAATAAAAAAGATCCTTTTACCAACCCGATGGGTTCGAAAGGCTTGGGCGAAATAGCCTTGGTAGGAGTGGCTCCGGCCATTGCCAATGCGGTATTTAATGCCACTGGCAAGCGCATCCGTACTTTACCCATTACCCCGGATAAGTTGATGGAAGTTTAAAAGAAGGAAAGAGAGTTTGGTAAACTTAAAAGGCCAGTAAAGGTTTTGTGAGCAGACTTTACCTGCTGGCCATCTCTTTCCGTATCTGAAACTAATAGTGCATTCCATTGAGTTATTCCTATAACCAATTATATGTTCAATAGAATATTGTATCACTTTAGCAGGAATAAATAAACTAACGTGAGTTATGGATATAAGTGATTGATAAATAATGATATAATTAGCAATAGGTCCTAAAAAGTTAGAAATTTGGAGTGCGAACAACAAACCCTTTAACCATTAAGACCTATGCTAAGCGAAGATAAAGAAAAAAAATTAATCGAGTTGTTTATTGCTCTGGATGATTTTTGCCTAGCCCTTTATGCCTGGCAAGCCAAACAAGTGCCCATTCGAAAAGTTTCTGTGCACAAACCAGTCATGAGCGATAGTGAATTGTTGACCATACTGGTTTTCTATCAATTCTCCGGTTACAAGTGCTTTGAATATTATTATCATGAGCTATTGGCAAAAGAACTCTACAGCTACTTTCCTTATCAAGTCAGCTATGAACGGTTTGTCGCGCGGATTCCCCGCCTACTTCCCGGTTTGTACGTGTTTTTGAAGTGGCGCACGCTGTTGAGTCAGCGCACGGGCACTTACTTTATTGACTCCAAGAAGCTGCCCATTTGTGATAATCACCGCATCCACCAAAACCAAGTCTTTGGCCAACTAGCTACCCGAGGTAAGTCTTCCACCGGCTGGTTCTTTGGTTTTAAGCTGCACTTAGTGATTAACCAATATGGAGAAGTGGTGAACTTTTTGTTCACGCCAGCCAACGTAGCCGATAATAACCAACAAGTACTCTTGGCGCAACTGCAGGGTTTAAAGGGCAAGTGCTATGGGGATAGAGGCTATCTAACGAGTTTATTTGAGCAGTTCTATGAACAGGGATTGCACCTGATTACCAAAATTAGAAGCAAGATGAAAAACAAACTCCTGCTCCTAGAAGATAAACTCCAGCTGCGGAAAAGAGCTTTGATTGAATCAATCCATGACATCTTAACGAGTGTGTTTGACCTGGAACATACCCGCCATCGTAGTCCACTAAATGCTTATGCGCACATGCTCGCTGCCCTAACCGCTTATTGCTTCTACGACCATAAACCCGCTGCCTTTGTCCCCAACACCAAACATCTACTCCTTGCTTAACCCATAACTCACGTTAAACTAAAATATTCATCTGCCTTTTATAAATAATACATATTCATTAATAAATAATGCGTAATAAATAATCTATAATAATTAATACATATTATGTAAATGATGCGTGTTAATTTATGGAACTAATAAATTACAAAAGTAGATCTATAGATTAACAGAGTTTTCTAGGGTTAATATAAGCAGCCAGATAGGCGAACAACAATTGTAAAAGACTATCAGGAGTGATTTGTTTTTGGTTAGAAGCTGCTAGGGGAGGGGCTTAAAAATACCTATTAAATATTCTATATTTGTGAGAACCAGAAAAGGTTTTTTTTCCCCTTTTGTTTATTTGGTTAAGACTGCAACATAAAATGTCAAACTGTTAAAAGACTAGAAACTGGTTAGCCCTAACCGGATTTGTCAACATGTATAATATTCTATTATTTATTATAATTAGATGATAAGTATAATATCAATATTATATTTTAACGCGAGATTTGTCAACAACAACAATACGAATATTATTGATGTTTAGGCAATTTAGTAATAAATATATTGCTAATATTTGCATTGAATGCTGGTATATTCTATAAAAATAATACGTAAGTATTTATTATATTTATAGTCTAATGCACATTTAATAATATGAAAAAAGAGTATTTCGAATTACTTAAATGTTTAGGTATTGGCCAAACCGAAATAGATGCCAATCGGTATAAGTCCGAGATCATGCGACCTTTAATTTCGGATTATGCCGCCAGGCACATGGAGCAGTTTGGGGCCAAGAAAAAAGATGGATTTGTAGTCCGGCCGGTTGTGTTTTTAAATAGTGAAAGAAGGCCTGGGTTTTACATTATTGAGAAAAACGAACCGATATTGTTGCCCATGGATTTTGGTAATCGCATCAGCCGCGCGGCCGTTCGCAAATCCATTGATGAATTAAAACCAGGGGAAACCCTTGAATTCAAAGACATTGATGCCGGCTTATTAAGCTTTGTCCGAACGTATTGCAGCAAATCCGGGGAATACTCCGTTCGAAAAAAAAATGACGGTTTAACGGTGGAGTTTGCTGCTGAAAAGGAATCCTTGAGAAGTATTATCGTCAATGGTTTAACTAATTATACCGGTTTACTTGTTGTGGGTGAACTCAACAAGATAAATTACGTCCGATCTTTGGTATCCCTGGTAAATGCGGCGCAGAACGCAAACTATTCGGTAAAAGCCAATGGCAAAGAAATTCTTATTGGCTTACGTTCGGACATTGAACATTATTCCAATTCGGGTGAACCTCAAATGCCTGCTAAGTGGACGGCTGATGATTGGGCACGCGGGTTTATTGCAGCCATGCGGCGCAAAGGCTTTGGCGGGCGTGAGATCCGACAAAAACTAGACGAATATATTACCGCCGACAACGAGTTATTTTAGATAAAATACTTGTACTTATTAGTCGAACTTAATTCATCTTTTAGATTGGTGAAAATTAAGCTTTTTTACGGATTGGCAGCTCATTAAATCTTGAAAAGCGTTTTCGCTGCTTAATGCTTTGGAGCTTGGTGATGAGTAATACGGCTTTCTTTTTCAGCTTAATTGTTAGCTTTATACACGTAGTGTAAAGCTGTTTCAGGAGTTTATCTTTTGTCCTATAATTTACCTTATGTTAAATAAAAGTTTTTAATCCTCCTCCAAAAGAGGTTTAAAATCAAAAGCAAATCACTCCAGGTAGCCTTTTATAATAGTTCTTCTCGTATCTGTCTGTATAAATCCATATTAGAAAATCCTGGCAACATACAGCACTAAATAAAAAGTATTGTATATTCCATTCTATGGGGTGCATCATTTACATAATACGTATTAATTATTGTTTATTACTGATTATGTATTATTTATAGCGGAATACCTAGCCATCCTTTTGTTTTGTTTCTGCTAAAGTAATAGAATTATTCTTAAGTATTCCTATAAACCTAAGTAGGGTTATTTAAAAATATTCAGCTTGTTATAACTTTAACTATGAGTGGATTATAGTGAATCGTAGTTTTGCATATTGCAACAACGAATATATGAATAAACTATTACTCGCACTTCTAGTGTCTTTATCTTTTTTACCTTGTATGGCCCAATTAAAAGTTGTTAATCCTTCCGACTATCCTATTTCTTTGGCTGTAGGGTATTATGCCGATAAAGGGTTGATTAAAGGTTGGAGTACTTTAGGCTGGGTGAACATTGCCGCCCATGATTCTACTAACCTGTTGCCCAGAGGTGTTGCGGGTGATTCATTCTACTACTATGGACGTGTCAGTGGTTGCGACCAGGTGTATGAAGGTCAATATGGCTTATTTATTCATCCTACGGATGCTTTTCAAGTAAGTAATGCCGCTTCTGAGGCACCTATATCTTTAACGAAGGGAGTTGCTAAAGTACCTTTCGTTAAAGTAGATTTACCAGCTAATTCTCGGAACTATCGATTGGTATTACCCAAAGTAAATTGTACCCAAACCGGAAAAAGGCAGGGAAACTGGACCATCTATTTAGACCGGGACAAGGAAGAAACCAGCACTCCGGAGGATGCCTCCTATATTCGAAATGTAAAGTATCAAAATGGAGAGCCCACAGGAATTGTTCGGGATTATTATTATCCTTCTAAAAAATTACAATGGGACGGTAAATTATTAGGTAATAATCTAGAAATAAAACATGGGACTTGTTTTACCTACGATGAGAATGGCAAAAAAAGGGAGGAAGCAACTTACCAAAATGGTCAATTAGTAGGTGAAATTAGGCGTTGGAACGAGATGGGAAAAGAGGTTGTCGTGCGGAAATCTTATAAAGCCGTTAAAGTTCTAGACCCGCAGAAGGGATACTTGGTTAGTTATTATAACCCTGGTAAAAGCCGGACTGTTATTCCAGTTAAATTACCAGCAAATACCGTAGCGTGGTATTACGAATTCACCGCTTCTCGTAATCAGGCCGAAGTAGCCGCTTCTCAAGCAAAGTTTCAATTATTATCTCAACTAACCACTTTAGTTGATGAAACAGGTATTACCAAGCTAGCAGTAGCTAGCCTTAGCACGCCTCCAGGAGGGAGCATCTGCAACGTTTACTTAATGAAAGAAGTAAAGCAAGCAGATTCGTTTGAAGCTAAAAAAGAGTTTTATTATGATCGAGAAGGTTCTCGCACAAGCTTAAGTTCTGCGGTAGTACCTATTAAGAGCAACGAGGCTAAGTATGTAAGTTTAGGACTTCAGAATCCTGATAACTTATACGGCGTTCATTATGCACTAGAAGTTATAGCTATTGTAGAAGAGAGCAAATAAGTTGTTTTGTAGTACCATTTTTACTTATCCTTATAATAATATTCGAAGATGGAGTAAATAAGTACCAGCAGCATTAGTAAAATGAACAGGAGTAATCCCTGCTTTCCCGCCTTCGTAGACAGATCCAGGAATCTACCGCTACAATTAATACAAACGTGCGCCAAAAACATGAGTATAGCCATTGGATTAAGCAGAAGGAATTGGGAAAGAAGAAATGGTAACTAGCTGCTGGTATATCCGCTGCACTTGAACGGCTTGAAACATCCCTCCCCGGCTCGTTTTAAAACCCGCCTCATTTAACTTCTGCGCTATAGCTAGCCAAGTGAAGCCTTGCTGCCGGTATACTTGAATCAGGGCGGCCGCTCGCTTGTTATTTTTATTTGTAATGGCTTTCTGCTGCCTAACCTGGAGACTGGTTAGGCGCGCCTGATCGGTTAAGTTCTCGGGAGTACCCAATTTGACTCCTTGTTTTTTCTTCATCTGAAGCGCGGCTTTGGTGCGACTGCTAATCAGCTCCCGTTCGTGCTGGGCCAGTACCGCAAAGATGCCAATGGTTAAGGTATTAGCATCGGGCATATCGGCACAGACAAAATCAACCCCACTATCCCGCAAGGTAAAAATAAAAGCGGCATTGCGACTGAGCCGGCCGAGCTTAGCGATGAGTAAAGTGGCTTTTTGTTTCTTGGCTTCCGCAATGGCCAAAAGCAGTTGGGTGCGGTTGTTCTTTTTACCCGATTCCACTTCCGTGTACTCCGCCACAATCTGAGCCGCTCCCTTTACAAAAGCGTTGACAGCGTACTGCTGGGCTTCCAGGCCTAAACCCGAGATGCCTTGCTTGGCGGTAGAGACCCGGTAATAAGCAACGTACTTTTTCATCTCTTCCCTGGTTTTTTAAAAGGCATGAATGAGCTGAGCCGGAGCTACCGGTAAATCGTGGTTTTCCGGCCGCTGGAGAAATTGAATCTGCTTTTTGATTCTTTCCAATACCTCGGTGATATCAACGCCGGTAATTTGGTGTACCCCGTGCATCAAGGGTCCAAGATCGACTTTTTGGCGAATGAAGTCCCGAACCCGGTAAAGCTCCAGTTCTCCCAGGTCGGTCACGTCGTGGTGCTTAATAAAAAGATCCAGGTCTAATTGATGGAGCGAGTATCCGGGGTGCCGGCGCACAAAGGGTAACACGACACAAACAGTATTCTGCTGGACTGCCGGATCCTGAAACTGCTGTTCCAGGTAAGAGGCCTGGTGAATGATCGGCCAAATTTCGGTGTCATCGTAAAACTGCTCGATATAAGGAGTAATCTGTTCAGGCATCGTCCGGTTCGCTTTTAAGAGGAAGGCAGATGCTGATTAGAAATGGCTGCCTTACTTTAACGGTAAAGATAGGGGAATTTAGTGATTTTACATTTGTTAAACTACCCTTTAACTAATGTAAAATACCTTCTTTGGTAGTGTTCATGACACTTGCATTTCTAATATGTGAATTTATCGTGGCCTGTAATTTATATGGACGATTAAAGGCTTCCTGAGATAATTTAAAAAAGCCAGCCAAAGCTCTAATAACTTCTTTAGAAAGACCTTTTTTATAATTGAGAATATCTGAAACTAACCCTTTGCTTATTCCTAATATTTCTACTAAATCTTTAGCTTTTAAATGCCTCTCTGCCATTAATCCTTTTAATAATTTTATTGGGTCAGCTTCTTGGAAAGTATTATGATCCTGATCCCATTTCTCAATAAGAAAGGTTAAAAGCTCTATCTCATCGTTTACTGTCGGCGTTTTAATTTCTGTGAATACTAGATCCTCCAACTTCTTGCAATAGGATTGGTATTCTTCTTCAGTCTTAATTACTTTATACTTTAATGTTTCCATTTTAAATCATTTAAAATTGATCTACCGTGTACTGCTCATTAGCAGCACATAATTTGGTGTATTCAGCGTGAGTCCCCAACCAGCAGATAAACAGGTGCACTTGCTTTTCTCCAAAAGAATACTTGCAGATCATTCTATAATGGTTGCCTCCAATATCAAAAACAACCCGACTACTACCATTTCCTAATAAATCTGCCGATCCAAAAGTACTTTTAATATCTCCTGGTTCTTGCCAATCTGCATACTTTAAGGTTGTAAGCCACATACCAAAAGAAGTCTTACTTCTTGCCTGTTTTAAGACATAATCCTCAATAGTTTGCTTCTTTATTAGATGTATTCTCATTAAAAATACGATTGAAAACAAATATAAGTTCACATTTTGTAAACTTATAGCAATTTGAAAAAAAATGATAGACGTTAAACATTATTAAGCTGTATTTAAACAACTTAATAAAATTTTATATACATTTAATTAGCAAAGTTTAAGACGGAAAAAATACCTAAAATTAGGTATTTTTTCCGTCTTAAACTTTTCCTATCTTAGGCAAGGCTGGATCAAGTTAGCAGTATTATTGCTTTTACATTACTATAATCATAGAATATATGAGTAAAATTAAAAAAGGGTTTTTTAGCCTGGCTCAAAAATCATTAGCACTTATTACCGCATCAATAAGTGCTCTTGCTAGCAACCAAACAGAAGCAGCAAGTAGCTTTTATGATATAAAAGATAACCCAGATCATAATTTAAACATTGAGCAGGTTACCAAGCAAGTTATAAAACCACGGCTTGTATTAAAACTAAACATGAGCAATCCGGATAATAGTTTTATGGCGATGCATACTTCTCATCGTTCTCATAGTTCTCACCGATCACACAGTTCCCATAGCTCCCATAGTTCTCATTACTCATCTTCAGCTACTTATTCTTCTCCAACTTACAGTTCACCGGCGCCATCTACTACCCCAACTTATAAACCTAATCCTACCTATACGCCGGCCCCTAGTTCGTCGCCAGCTCCAACTTATACCCCTTCAAAAAGGACGGCAGATCCCATTAGTAATTCTCCTGCAATTTATCCTACCAATTCACTGGATATTGATAGCAATTCTAATACATCAATAAGCGTAGATACAGAATACTATTTCTACCGGGTTCTTTTTAAAGGTTGTGAAGGAGCAGATGTTCAGATGCTTCAGGCTATGTTAACTGCTATTGGCTACGATACCCCGATAACGGGTTATTTTGGTGATAAGACAGAAAAAGCGGTTAAAAATTTTCAGAATGAAAATGAGCTTAAACCAGACGGAAAAGCGGGAGACTCAACAATTACAACATTGAAAAGCTTACAGGATGAAAATTGATAGGATTGATGATACAATTATTTTAGAGGTTAATAAAGAGATATATACTTTAGACACCCTATACAAATGTTTTTATTGGTATGGTGCCAATTTTGAGGTAAATATTATTAACTATTCAGCTGAGGCTTTTCAGGTAATACTGAAACCAATGCATGTTGCGATGGATTTCGAAGAAGTTGTAACTAAAGTTAAAAGAGACTTAGTTGATTTTAAACTGCGGGATATTGTTACAAAAGAAACCCAATCTATTCGAGAGCTAGTAATTGCCAAGGCATTTGCTTACTACGAAGTTGATGACACTCCCCAATCTGAGTTGTCCGATCCAGTAGGCTTCAATCCGCAAAGCATATGATAGCGCTTGATATTATAAAACCTAATGCAAGGGCTTCTAGAAAATTTAAAGAACTTGAATTCTATGATGCCAACCCAGATGATAAGTACTATCTGTTACCTTTTAGGTTTATCCGTCTTAATCAGGAAAAAGAAATAATCGTTAATGAAGTAGGTGATTTCCTAGTTGTTCCTACTGGCACTGTCGAAAAGATTGTTAGCCGAAGAATCTCAAAACTTACGGATGAAGAACTATATGGGGATTTAATTTCAGGCTTCTTTATAAGTGAAGAAAGAATTCCGGCTTTATTAGAGGTATTGGCAACGCGATATCGCACCAAAAAGTCGTTCCTCGATAATTTTACCTCCCTTCATATTTTTGTTATTACCCTCCGTTGCGAACATACTTGTCATTACTGCCAGGTGTCCCGGGTTAGCGAGGATAAAAATACCTTCGATATGAAAAAGCATCATATTGATAAGGGTATTGAGCTTATGATGCAGTCTCCTAACCCAAATGTAACAATGGAATTTCAAGGAGGAGAAGCTCTGCTGGCATTTGATCAAATAATATACGCAGTCCAAAAGGCTAAAGAAGAAGCATTGCATTATGATAAGAAAGTAACCTTCGTTATATGCACCAACCTAGCTCCTTTAAATGAATCCATCCTTTCTTTTTGCCGTGAAAACAACATCTTAATTTCTACTTCCCTAGATGGCCCGGAGAATATTCATAATCAGAATAGACATAAAAAGGGCAAAGACAGTTACCAATTAGCGGTACAGGGTATAAGTAAGTGCCGAGAGTTTTTAGGAAATGATAGAGTGTCCGCCCTACTGACAACTTCTACTTTATCCCTAGATTACCCAACCGAAATAGTAGATGAGTATTTTTCGTTAAATTTTAACAGTATTTTCTTAAGGCCAATTAGCCCCTTTGGATTTGCCGTTAGGAATGAAAAAAAGAACAAGTACGATACAAATCGCTTCTTGGAATTTTATAAGATAGCCCTTAATAGAATTATTGATTATAATCTTCAAGGGTATTTCTTTAGGGAGGACTACGCAACCATCATTCTACGCAAAATACTTACTCCTTTTCCAGTGGGATATGTGGATTTACAATCTCCAGCAGGAATGATAAATAATGTCATAGTTTTTAATTACGATGGGAAAATTTATGCCTCGGATGAAGCCAGAATGTTAGCGGAAATGAAAGATACTACCTTTCTGCTTGGAGATTTAGATACTAGTACTTACCAAGATATATTTTACGGAGAAAAGGTATTTCAATTGGCAGAATCCTGGACAAATGAATCCCTGCCTGGTTGTTCCGAATGTGCTTTCCAAGCTTATTGTGGTACAGATCCCGTTTTAAACCATGCAACTCAAGGAGACATCTTTGGCTATCGTCCTACGAGTGTGTTCTGCCAGAAAAACATGGAAATAATCCGCTATCTGTTTGAATTGATGGATAGCGACAAACGTATTTTTAAAATTTTTAATAGCTGGGTTAGAAATTAGATGCTACTAAAAACCAAAGGCAAGCCTTTAAATATCCTGAAACCAATCGTAGCAAAAGTTACTAGAAATGCTTTTGCTCTAGATTCAAATTTAATATTGATTATTGATGATCAATATATTGGATTTGTAGAAAGGGAGTTCAAAGTAATTATTACTACCCATAACCTTTCGTCCGATAGGATTGATACTCCTTATGTTCATTCCATAACTAGCTTAGAGCATTTAAGAGAGGGCGATATTATTGTTGTGAATACAGATGGCGTTATTAATACTTTATATCGGGCGGAATCGAATCATAATTTTATTCTAGTAACGGAAAGATGCAATAGCAACTGCTTGATGTGCTCTCAGCCACCAAAGGACAAGAATGACATAGATTATCTTTTCGAAATTCATAAACAATTGATCCCTTTAATTCCAAAGAGCTGTTTTGAATTGGGAATTACGGGAGGAGAACCCACCTTAATGGGAAACTCATTTTTTGAGTTATTAGAGCTTATAAAGTATGAACTACCAGAAACCGAAGTGCATTGTTTAACCAACGGGAGATCTTTTGCCTGGCGGAGTATTGCTGATCGGCTCGGGGTCTTGGATTTTAATCGTTTGATGTTAGGCATTCCTCTTTACTCGGATTATTACCTGACCCATGACTATATTGTACAGGCAAAAGATGCCTTTAATCAGACCATCCAAGGATTATATAATTTAGCAGCAAACAACCAGCGTATAGAGATTCGTGTAGTTCTACAACAGCAATCTATCCCCCGATTAGTAAAGCTGGCAAAATTCATTTATAAAAATTTGCCTTTTGTAGAGCATATTGCTTTTATGGGTTTAGAGAACCAAGGTTATACGCCTCATAATATAGATAAGCTCTGGATAGATCCGGTAGATTACATGAATGAATTAGGAGAAGCCGTAGAATTTTTATCCAGTAAAGATTTAAATGTTTCTATCTATAATTCGCAACTATGCTTGATGCCAAAAGATTTATGGGACTACAGTAGAAGATCAATTTCCGATTGGAAAAACATCTATTTTGAAGAATGTACTAAATGTGCCGTAGTTAATGAATGTGGAGGCTTTTTTGCTTCGGCAGAAACAATGCGTAGCAAAAATTTAAGAGCAATAACTTATTAATATAGCCTGTAAACTGTTAAATTTCTATTTAACATAAAATTAGTTTATTAGGACATTTTAAAAAGCCAGAAATGAGGTTTCATTTCTGGCTTTTTAATTAAATCTTGATGCTTATTGACTTAGTAGAAGTTTGTGTTGGCTATGTTTTGTCGGAGTGAGCAGTTGTAATATGTAAATGCCTGCCTTCTGTTTGTTTACTTTCCATTCTACGGTATACTCCTTCTTTGCTTCTGCCTCCTCTTGAAACAAAGTTGTTATTTCTCTACCTTGTAAATCGTACACTTTAATTGTTGCGGATTGCGTATCAGGTAGAGTAAAGCTAATCGTCACCTTATCGGAGAAGGGGTTCGGGTGCGCGCTTATTTGCAGCTGTGTGGCGGAAACCAGTAATTCTTCTGCCTCGTTTGCTTCTCGCTTAGCGACTATCGATTTAGCGTCCGGCGCTACTTTCACCAGCCAGAAGTCTGTTTTTCCTTGACTAGGCTGCGTTTTATCACCGCTCGCGCCAGATTCGGATTTTCCGGCTAGAAGCAAGCCGCCATCACTAGTTTGCGTTACCGCGCGTAATTCTTCGGCTCCACTGCCGCCAAAACGTTTATCCCACTGGTACATACCATCCTGGTCCGTTTTAACAATCCAGTAATCACTAGATCCCTGGCTGTTCTGGGTCTTATTGCCCCCTTTATCCGAAAACGATTTACCCGCTAGAATGAAGCCACCATCGCTGGTCTGTATACTCGCCCGAAGTTCTTCGTCTTTGCTGCCGCCAAACCTTTTATCCCAGATTTTAACACCATTATTGGCTACCTTGATAAACCAGAAATCTTTTCCACCCTGACTTACCCTGGTTTTATCTCCTCCCGCAGGAGAGTCACTTTGTCCAGCTATAAAGAAGCCTCCTTGCCGGATGGTACCTAAAGAAAAAGCATCGTCTTGGCCACTACCACCATAGGTTTTATCCCATAGCTTTTTACCATTTTTATCAATCCGCACCAACCAAAAATCTTTATCACCTCGACTTACCTCGGTTTTATCTCCCCCCTTGCCGGAAACGGAACTGCCCCCTAATACAAAACCTCCATCCGCGGTTTGCACAATCCCAGATAAAATATCATTTAAGTCGCCACCGTAATTTCTTTCCCAAAGGAGAGAACCGGTACTACTTACCTTTACAATCCAGTAATCGGTCCCCCCCCGGCTGGGTTTGCGCTTGTCCCCGCTGGCGGGCGAATTGCTGTAACCCGCTAAAATATATTCTCCGGTAGAGAGTTGTAGTACTTTTTTCAGTTCTTCGTAACCAGAACCGCCGAAGCGTTTATCCCATTGCTTTACGCCGGTGCTATTAATTTTTACAATCCAGTAGTCGCGGTCTCCCCGACTATTTTGTGTTTTATCACCACCGGTACCCGAAAGGGAGGAACCAGCCAGCAGATAGCCCCCATCGATTGTTTGAATGACGCGGTTCAAGTAATCGTCCGCTGCTCCACCGTAGCGTTTATCCCAGATTTTTTGACCATTAGCATCCGTCTTGATAATCCAGTAATCATTTTTACCCCGGTTATCTTGCGTTTTATCGCCACTCATTCCGGAGGTAGAAAAGCCGCCGGATAGATAGCCTCCATCAGCCGTTTTCAAAATAGTGGTAAATCCTTCCTGATCCTTCCCCCCGTAACGCAGATTCCATTGGGTACTACTTACCACTGGATCCTGAATGGTAATAATATAATCCTCGGTTTCGCCGGCAAAAGCCGCGCACTCTTGATTACTGGTTAAAGTTGCCTGGTACTGAGATCTTACCCGTAAACGCTTCGTACCTGTTGTTGTTTCCAGGGGAATAGTAATGGTTGCATCGTAAACCTGCGTTCCAAAAGTAGGGGAACTGTAAATAAATTCACCCGCATCACCAAAATCTTGATCGTTGTTATAGTCAATCCAAACGCCAAAACCTTGGGCGCGGCTAGCGCCGGCTTGTACACTAAGCTTATAAGTTTGGCCGCGTGATACAGTAGTAGTAAAGGTACCCGTAGGAAGGTAGTCCGTATAGCCAGCAGCCTGGCCACCGCAGTCAGAATTATAATTTACCAGATTATGGAAGCTAAAATTATTGATTATATCTCCGGATTTACAATCGTTCGCCAGGGCGGGAATGCAGAATGTTGGAATGAACCCGGCAATAGAATACTCCCCGAGCGAACCATAGTTAGACGTAGCGCCCATATCTCCGGTAGCACCATCAATATATAAATAGTAGGTACCCGCCGCTAAAGTGACATTCAGCGCAGCAGACATACCTGTGGAATCAGATTTGGCAATGGTTTTAAGAGAGTCATTCTTTAAAGTAAGGAGCACATCCAGATTGGGATAACTTGGATTGGGATTTACTTGTAAAGATACTTTGCCCCCATCCGTTATGAAAGAAAAAACATCCGTGTCAGTATCAGTTGTAATTATTCCTTTATTATAAGCCGGCAACACTTTTCCTTCTGCATCTTTAGTTAAAACCGTGGCACTATCGGTCGTATTACTATGATCATCGGAGCGATACTTAAAACCATTGGTCGCCATGATGGATACATCATCTTCCTTATTGTTAGCTGCTGGATATTCCCCCTTACTCCACTGAGCTTGTTCCCGATAATAGGATGAACCCATAATGGGAGCCCAGTTTCCCTGACCATAATAATAGGTTTCAGCCGGGGAGCTTCTTCCATCATGCCTTAATTTTAGCGTATGCCCTACTTCATGAGATCCCACATCACCGGCTGCTTTTACGCCTGAATTGAACGCCCAGCAGGGTGTATCACTATTCCAGTTAAAAGATCCAATATAAGCCACCCCTCCCACGTAACCATACCATTGCCTGGTAGGAGTGAAAATAACCCGCATGCGACGAGTCACCGCTGCTTGGGCAAATACTGCTTCATTCGTCGTAATATTAAGCTCATACGGGCGAAAATCTTCACTTATTATTTTCCAAACTTCTTCCATTTCCAAGGAAGAGAACTGAGCGGGAGCTGCATCAATGGCTTTTCCACCATTCCATCCCGTCCCACTGACGTACTCGCCATCAAAATCGAGTAAAACTACCGCGCCTGCCCCTGGTAAACTTTCCAGCAGGGGCACTTTCACTGCCGGAGCAAGCACCTGGTTGTTAGCGATTCCTGGTGGTGAACTAACCAGTGGCAAATCCACGCAAATTACTTTATTGATATCCACTTCTTGCAGATAGGCTTGTCCGTTAGTTTTCGAGGAATATTGATAAGCTCTTTTCTCATCTTGTAGAATGAGATAACCGGAAAGGTTCGTACCATCCGCTTTTAAGAAGTAGGAACTGTTCTTTCTGGCGACCACATTCCCGATAAAAACCTCCGCAGACCCTTCCTTTTTACTTGTATTTATATTTAGGAACAAGGTTCTTTGCCCGGGTACGGCTTGTTTAATTTGATTATTTAAGGCAGTGACCTTTCTGGAATTAATAGAGGCTTTCGCTCGGAAGGTAGCTATCAGGTCTGTTGTTTTGCCTAAATTGATTGGTGTTTGCGCTTGCAGGCTTGTTGGCCACCCAAGCCAGTAGATAAACAGTATTAAGCAACAGTAGAGTTTTTTCATAGAGGCACCATTAAATTACTAGTAAGTATAAGGTAGGTAAAAACTTATTTCAGAACTCTGCTGGCTATTATCAGGCAGAGGCGCTTTTACTAGAAGTAAGGTATTAAATGCTAGGTAAATCTCTTGCACATATACCTATTCGTTGTTTCTCTATATATTCTAGTGAAAAGCATTGTGTTACCTTATTCGTTGTTAATATTTAATTAGAATTATTATACCAGTGAAATTTAAGCTTTTATGCGGTCTATCTCTGATTTATTTTTAGAATACCATCTCAGCAATCATAATTGAAGCTTGAATAATGAGATGCTCTTTTGAGATAGGTATTTAACAAAAAAGACCTGGCGTAACCAGGTCTTTTTCAGTATCAACATTCCGTCGTTTCGTGAGATAACTTGGTCAACGTATTTCCGGACTAAAAACGTTAGCCAGGTAAATATTTTAATAATGCATTGACTTGGACAACCATCCAACCTATGCTAAGCATAAGCGCTATTCCAAAAACTTCCATTTTATTCTTCATGTAGTATTATATCAATCTACGTTTTTCCGTACTTCACTCTCTATTAATCCGTAGTTAAGCCACATCTCAATTTTAACCCACTCGTAAACTAATACTATTTACTTTCTTTTCCTTAAGAATGTATGGTGGGCTTATTAGACAGTATTTTTGCAGAAAAGAAAATAGAGGGCTTCAGTCAAAATGAAGTTTATGAACATCTTAGCTTCATCAATGAAATTATTTTGCAGGAGCGGCTAACAAGTCGTCAAGCACAATACCTGAAATGGAAGGCTAAGTTAAATCAGCGCCTATTAGATTTAAATAGACCACTCTAGTTTTTATTTCGCGTACGTTGTTTAATATACTTAGTATATAGGCTAGAAATTACTAAATTTTTAATTCGTTTTTCGCTATTTAGGTTAGTATATTAGGGGTAAATTGATTAGTTATCTTTAATGACGAGCCTTTTAACTAAAGATGAAGGCAATTTTGCCCACATCCTGCCAGCCCAACAAGAACGGGTAAAGCAATATAAGGTAATAATTGGAATACACATTATTACCGGGTTTACCAGTTTCTACGAAGCTTATCAATTCGCCTTGCACCGGTATTATCCTCGCAACTTCTTAGTTGTTGACTATTGGCACTTGCCAGAATAATCAACATTTTTTTACTTACGAACCTTTTTCCAACGGATTTGCTGCCACAATCTCTAACGATTCCTGGCTGCAGTTAAATTTTTAAACAGTCTGTTGTTAATAATGTACTAACCTAGCTTCGATTTGTTAATCTTAGTGTCCAAACCATCCACTGAGCCCTTACTTTATTTATGGCTGACTAACCAAGCAGTCTTTTAAAAGTAATCCTGTTAGTACGTTCTTATATGTCAATGAATTTCCTTACATTTATTTAATTTATAATCAGCCTCTTCAAAGATCCTGCGCAAGTAAAAAATGATCCAACTGAGAGACAGGACAAGTAGCCCTAATCAAATTACATCCTCTTAATCGAGTATTGCCAAGGGTGCACAAATGCGTTATTTCTACTAGTAAGTCTTACTAATATTACTTTCTCTGGAAATAACTATTATAATGCGTTCATTGACTTCTAATAAGCCGGCGTTATAAATTAATTATTCACCTTAATAATAGCTATGGCCTTGCTCCACAAAATTTTAGTAGTCGATGATGATGATATTTCCCTCTTTTTGGCGACTAATCTCTTAAAACTGTTGACCGTTGACGTAGAGGTACAAACTGTTAGCGGAGCACAACAAGCCTTAGACTATTTACAAGCCGCCTCCCAATCAGGTTCTTACCCCGAACTGATGTTAGTAGAAATAATTATGGAGCCAATGAACGGTTTTGAATTCATGCAAGCCTATAGAGATTCCAACCGACTCAATCAGTTACCTATCCAAATTGTTTTTGTTAGCTCCAATCGGCAATATCGGCATTTAGAGCAGGCTCAAAATTTTCTTGACCTTGATTTTATTGAAAAACCCCTGACACCCAAGAATCTCGCTAAATATCTAGCCTGATTGTGTCACACTGAAAAGTTATTCTATGGCAAGGATTAATTTTTCGACGGTAAGCGGTTTTTCCATGTATCCTACGATCGGAAACCGCAACGCTTTTCTTACATCAACGGGATTAACAGAAGAAGTTAAAACCACAATATGCAAGGGTAGTTTAGCTAATGGGGTGTCTTGTATTGCATTCAGAAATTCAAATCCATCCATTACCGGCATGTTAATGTCGAGTAAGATCAAGGTAGGGCAACGTTCAATAAAACAATGTTCGTGGAGGATTGTTAAAGCCTCCTGTCCATTATTTGCGTATAGTATTTGCCGGTTGGCAATCGTACTTTTAATAATGCGAGTCATCAAAAAATGCGCAGTAGAATCATCATCCACGATCAACACTTTATCTACTGAAATCATATTAGAGGGGTGTTTTTAGTCAAAAGGTTATTTATTTTAACTAGCAAATTATCAAAACACACTTGATTTTCAGAGTAGACTTTCTTACAACTTGAAAGCTGGAGCATGTTCTAAATTTCTGCTAATGATTTAGGAATTAAACTAGTGACTTTAAAAGTTGCAGGCCTTTTCTTGCCCGGGATTTAACCGTTCCTAAGGGCAGACTTAGCTTTTTAGCTATTTCACTTTGGGAGTACCCCTCGAAATACATCAAGTCAATAATCGTTTTATTTTCGGCTGGTAATTTGTCCGTCAATGTTTTTATGCCAATATGATCTGGCCTAAAGGTGTGGCAGCAATATTTTTCGACCCGAGCGTTGATTAACAACGCCCTAGTTTTCTTGCCTTCTAAATAGCTGCGGGAACGTATTTTATCAATGGCTAAATGGCGCACAATGCTAACCAACCAAGTAAAGAGCTTGCCTTTACTACTGTCGTACTGATAGAAGGAATGAAAAATTTTTAGAAAGGCTTCTTGCAACAGATCCTCCGCAACTACGCGGTGTTTGACAATGCGGAGTAAAACACCGTAAAGAACCGGAGAGTAAGCATCGTATAAGTAGGAAAAGGCCTTGCAATCCGCCTGTTGCAAAAGTGCAACTAAGTTTTGCTCTCTGATTTTAAGAACCGGAGAACAAACAGGTGGCCTTTCTATGACAAGGACATGAGTAGGGGTTAGAGCCAAAATATAAAGGAGCTATTGGTTCGAAACTATTATTTATTTTTCCAATAGCTGTTATGCCATAGGGCCCAATACCTCTCCTGCTATATTGCCTCTACAAAAAAGAAACGTGGTATTTAGTTATACGTAGGTAAAAATAAAGGTTGTAGCATTCACTCTCTTAAATTCTGCAATGCGCAACAAATTTAAATTTTGGTCATTTCTCACCATGAAATTCAGCGTGCAACATAACCACTTCGCCGCGTGGCTTGAACAACATCGCTGCTATTTTTTTCCAGTGCAGCAGGGAAGCATGGATGTAAATGACGCAGAATATTCGTTATTAGAAAATACGGCGACCAATAAAAAAGCCTTACTGGTGGTAAGGCTTGATGGGATTGACTTATATGCTAAAACTAGGCGCGTTTTACATTCACCGCGTTGAGTCCTTTTTTTCCTTCCTGCAGATCAAAAGTTACCGCGTCGTTTTCCCGAACATCATCCATTAAGCCGGAAACGTGGACAAAATAATCTTGATCTGAATTTGTTTCTTTGATAAACCCGAATCCTTTCTGGCCATTAAAGAATTTTACTACTCCGTTATTCATGTGTTATAATTAGTTATACTTCTACCACATTACTTACTCCTTTTAAGTTCATTATTTTTTTACAACTTCAACTTAAAATTTTACAATAAGCTACCGCGGTATTTTTCTGCTTGCAACCGGTACGCTTCCGGACCGAACTTCTGGAGCATCCGGTAATGGGATTGCAACGCCCGCCAGAACGTCGCATTCTCCAGGTAGGGCAGATTAAACTCCCGCGCCGTTTGCTTGATAATAGCCCCGATGGCGGGATAGTGTATGTGACAAACCTTGGGAAACAGGTGGTGCTCAATTTGCTGGTTCAAGCCCCCGAGTAAGAAGCCCGCCACTTTATTGCCCGTGGCAAAGTTGGCGGTGGTACGCAGCTGGTGGGCCGCCCAAGCTTCTTCTATGTTTCCTTGCGCGTTGGGTACCGGGAAGTCGGTCCCTTCTACCACGTGGGCCAGCTGAAAGACCAAACCCATAACAAATCCTTCCGCCAAGTGCAAGGCTAAGAAGCCAATTATAAACTGCCACCAGGTAATATCCAGCACCAGTAAGGGCAAGACCATATACAGGCCATAATAAAGGGCTTTATAGAAGAACAAATTAAAATACTCTTGTTTGGGGTGGTTCAAAGTGGGGTGTTGCCCGATTTTCTTTTGAAAGAATTTTACGTAATCCTTCCGGAAGACCCACGACAAAGAAGCCAAGCTATAAAGACCAAAACCATACAGGTGCTGAAACCGTTGCAGCTTATTTACTTTCTCGGCGGTATCTAAGCGGATCAAACCCGGCGCGATTTCAATGTCTTCGTCGTGTCCGGGAATATTGGTGTAGGTATGGTGTACCACATTGTGGGTCAGGTTCCAAACGTACGGACTTGCTCCAATAAAAGGGAAAATAAAACTAAGGGCTTTATTGATCTTGTTATTACGGGAAAAGGAACCATGCAGGGCATCGTGGCCAACATTAAACCCCAGACCGGCGTGACTCACGCCCAAGAGCACGGCCAGCCCGAACATGGCGCCGGCGCTAAATTGATTGGACAGGATCAGCCCGTAGAGCCCCAAAGAAGCCAGCATGTAAAAAAAGGCTTTGCGCCACATGGCCCCGTTGGCGTGTTTGGAAATACTTTTTTCCTGAAAATAATCTTCTACGCGTTGGCGAACGGTGCTAAAGAAAGGAGCATGGGTACTATTTAAAAACTTAACTTTTTGATTCATAAAACGATACTATTCTTTCCTTGCAACGTAAATAACGCCCCCGGGTTCGTTCGGTGTTTAGTGAAGATATAATGGCCGGAGCATAACTCTCCCTAAAAAGAGTAAGCGACAGCTATCGCAGTGCCCGCATCATCCGTATAAAGTCCGCGTATTTTCAACTAGTTTTCCCATAAGACTACATTAAGAATATTTAAGCTCAACAGAAGCCTTGCTTTGCCCTTAGAACTGTGGTTATATTTGCATAAACAGAGCGGTCTTTTCAAGCAGTCAAATTTATTAATTGGGGAATTTCCGGTTTATCTACTACTTCTGCCGTATAGGTAATTCCACCTTATAGAACCCCTTCCTTATGCTTCCTTCCAAACCAATTTTACCCGCCGAGCAAATGGCGAACGTTCAACAACAACTCTCGGACCTTGATTTTACCCGCCGCCAATTGTTCCATTTTGTGCCAACGGAACATAACTTAGTGATGACCTTTACTTTGCCCGATGGTCAGCCAGTTAACGTGCCCATCGAAAACCCTTATAAAACCCGGATGTTGTTGGCCGAAGTGCGCACCTACTTAGGAGAACAGGAACTCTTACAGGAACGCCAATTAAACCGTCTGAAAGCGCAATTATAAAGATTATACCGGATTATGAATGCTATTAACAAACATTGGGAAGCTGATCCCAATGCGCCTTGGCAACAGAATCTATTTGGATCCGTGGATATTAGGACAGAACAAGCGGAAGAAACCTTAATTGCTAGTTACTGGCCCTGGAAGGAAAGTTGGCAATGGCGTATCTATGTCTTTAACAATGTACCGGATATGCAGGAATCCGGTACGTGTGCTACCGAAGAAGCCGCCCGGCAAGCCATTCAGTATTATATTAGCTTGACTCATTAATATTGGAAGCACCAGTAAGTATTATAGCTCACCACTACCACCTAAAACCACCTTATCCCTTATGAAAGCCGAGCAAGCTAAAAGTATTGCCGAAGAAGCTATCCGATTAGCCAATGAAGCAGAACTAAAAGAATTAGAACCGTTATTTAACGATATTAAACAAGCCGCTAGTACGGGGAAAACGAGCATAATGGTCGAGGCGCTTTCCCCTTTAATCCGCAAACACCTCAGCAAACATGGGTATACCGTTCGGCCAGCAATCAAACCACAGAAAGCTATACGATTGATTGGGCGAATCCGCATGATCCTGCCCCATAAATCAATTAATAGTGATAATTTAAATTTATAACCACTTTTATGTAAAAAGCTTCCCTCCTGCTCGTTCAGCCAAGTCCTATAAGTAGGATTATGTAAAATCAGGCACAATTAAACAAAAGGCACTAGATTTTATTCTTTTTTAAAGGAGAAATAGATTTGGTGTGTTTAAAACTATTTTACTTATATTCCTTCCTTTTTACGCTTCTGCTGGTATGTTTCATCCCGCAGCTCTTTGGTCTTATTTAGTTAGCTATGCTACACTTAAAATGGCACTATCCGCAGTTATGCAAGCAAAGTGCGATTCATATCCAACTTATAATTAAAAGTTTTATTTTCTGCTTGTTCTTCCTTCTAGCCTTAAGCGGGCATAGCCAAAATGAAGCCTCTATTTGGTATTTAGGTAAAGGCTATGGCCTTCAATTTGACCAAGCAACACCTAAGATTGTTCAAAAAGGCCCCTTAGAGGAGGGAGCGGCCGCTACCTATTCTAATCCAGCTGGCCAAGTACTGCTTTATGCTAATTACAGGGGTGTTTTCAACAAGGACAACGTACTACTAGAGAATGATACCTGGCAACCATTAACTTCCAGTCCGATTTATATCATTCCTAAACCCGGCTCCCCTTCCCTCTTCTATATTTTTTATGTGGGTCCTAATACAGCTAGTTCATTTGCAGAGTATTCGGTCAGGTATGTTACCGTCGATCTTACCGCGAATGGTGGACAGGGAGCAATCATTGAAAAACTTACCGTTCTCTATAAAGATTTACATGGCTCTTTTACCATCTCTGGCCAATGTGTAAATAATACTTACTGGTTGGTAGGAGAAACCAATACGAATGTTACCAGCCAAAAAGTAGATCAGTTGCTAGCTTTTAAGATTACCCCGGATGGAGTAAGTTCCCGGGCCATTCGCTCCGAACCCGTGCCCATTGGCAATTCTAGTAATTTAAAACTCTCTCCCAAAGGTGACAAAATTGTTTTTGGTTATGATGGCATACCCGGATACGAAGGAACCGGATTAGCAGATTTTAATGCCGCTACCGGAGAAGTAGCAAAATCCTTTGTCTTGGAAAGCCGGGGATTCGGCATGGAGTTTTCTGCTTCAGGTAATAAATTGTACCTCCTTGATTTTAGCGGGAAAAAACTATGGCAATTTGATATTAGTTCCGGTAACCAAGTGGCCATTTTGGCTTCTAAGAAGTTGATTTATGATGGCCCAGTTCAGTTAACCAGCCCCCAGCTAGCTCCCGATGGTAGAATTTACTTTACCCAACCAGAAAATACCCGCGCGTTGGCAGTTATCAATTACCCTGAACGAGATGGTACAGCCTGTGATATGGTTCCTAATGCGCTTATTCTACCTACTGATGTTTATCCATTCCTTCCTACTTTTGCTGCTAATTTTTTATACAGCTTTCCAGGAAAGCCGGACGCCGGTCCAGATAAAGAAATCTGTCCCAGTCAGCCGGTCAAGCTGGGAGGCACTCCCAACAGGAACTACACCTACCGTTGGGAGCCTGCTACTTATTTGAGTGATCCGGCTTCACCTACTCCGGTTTTCTTATATCCCAATGCCATTACCCAAAAGAAAGACTTTGTTTATACCCTTTATGTAAATGATGGGCTTTGCGAATTGGCCGATGGAGTAACCATTTCGGTGATGCCCACACCTGAAAAAGAAAAAATTACAGGCAGTCAGTCCGTATGCCCGGGAGTAGAAAAAGTAGATTACAGCGTTATTAAGCGAGAGGGATATACTTATCGGTGGGCGGTTTCCGGAGGGCAGCTTATTAGCGGACAAGGTACCGCAGCCATTCAAGTAAATTGGGGTCCATCTAACACTCAGGCGCAAGTGAGCTTAATTATTTTAAATGAAAGCGGCTGTGAAAGTGAGCCAATAATCCTACCAGTACGCATCAATGTAGTCTTGATACCCGAAAAGCCTCAAGGTCCAGAATTAATATGCCAGAATCTAGCGTTCAATCAACTTTATACTGTTACCTACACGACAGGCTCTTTGTATACCTGGGGAATTCAAGGGGGGGTTATTACTTCGGGGCAAGGAAGTAACCATGTTACTGTTGATTGGTCTGGATTAGGTAACCACCAGTTATGGATTCAGGAGCAGAGCACCACCGTAGACACTGTCTGTTACGGGGTGTCAGACACGCTGATGGTAAAGGTATATCAGGATAATACCACTATAACTATTGAGAACATTAGCTTAAACCCTCAAGATGAAAAACAAGTGCAAATAAGCTGGTCCAGTTCTGACAATGATCGCCTGCAGGAACCATTTGATTTGTACCGCCGGGAGTATGGAAAAAGTAATTGGCACCTGATCAGCGATTCTGTTTCTTTCGTAACTCCAATTCTGGATGGTGGCCTGAATTCAGACGAGTTTGTCTACGAATACCAGATTAGTACGAGGAATGGCTGTCAACAAATTATTACGAGCAACCAGCATCATACTATCCAGCTCCAAAATAAGAGTGGTGAAGAAGATAAAAACATTACGCTCAGCTGGAACGCATATGAGGGTTGGCCTAACGGAGTGGAACGGTATGAAATTTGGCGGCGGCTAGATCAAGAATCAGATATGAAACTCGTAGGTCAGCTGCCGGGTAGTTTGCTGACTTTTGCTGATCTTTCTACTATCGATGGGTTTGAACATGTGTATTGGGTTAAAGCTATAGCGAAAGGTAGTTCTTTCGCATCCTGGTCTAATTCTATCCAATTAACTTTTAAGCATCCCTTACTCCCACCCAATGTTTTTACACCTAATAACGATGGAGTAAATGACTTGTTCGAAATTCGTAACTTGGAACTCTACCCGGCTAATCAATTAAGAATTTACAATCGCTGGGGTCAAGAAGTATATAAAGCTTCCGGTTATAAGAATAATTGGTCTGCGGAGAACGTAACGGAAGGCACGTATTTTTATCAACTCCTACTTCTTAACTCCGGTCAACAGATCAAAGGTTGGATAGAAGTTGTTCGCTAAAACTACTTCTATCCCTCTTTTGCAGGACTTATGGTGCTAAAGTAGCAACATCTTGCATGTAAATAAGTGAATGGCTACTAACTGAACATCGCCTTTTTTCATTGGCTTATAACCACTTTTATGTTCAATAGAAATTGCACATTCTTCTATCTTCCCTTTTATATAATCAGTTCCTGTTTCTTGCTTAACTATTTTCTTATCCAGCTATAAGTTCACAGGCAAAGTAGCAATCGACTTAAAATAGCAATTAAAAGAAATGGTTTACCCGATTACTAGAATATATTATAAACTAGATATGGACAACCAGCGTAATTATTTATCCATTTTACAAACCACAAACGCTCGTTTATGATTTGTAAAATGGGTAATTTTTCGTATTTTTAATACAAGATGGAGAAGAAGTACGTAGCTTATTACCGGGTGTCCACGGCCAAGCAGGGGGCTAGCGGTTTGGGGTTGGAAGCACAGCAATACGCCGTGGCCAGTTTCTTGAAAGGCCAGAAGATTACCAGTGAATTTATTGAAGTGGAAAGCGGGAAGAAAAACAACCGCCCCCAGCTGATTGCGGCCATCGAGCAAGCCCGAAAAATTAAAGGCACATTAGTAATTGCCAAGCTGGACCGGCTGAGCCGAAACGCTTCATTTATTTTTACCCTGAAGGATAGTGGGGTTGATTTTGTCTGTGCCGATATGCCGGATGCCAACACTTTAACGATTGGCATTTTTGCGGTGCTGGCTCAACACGAACGGGAGCTGATCAGCAGCCGGACTAAAGCAGCGCTTCAGGCCAAGATTGCCCAGGGCGCTAAACTGGGGAGTCCCCAAAATTTAACTTATGCAGACCGGGTAGCTGGTGCCCAGGTATTAAAAGAAAGAGCATTAACTAATCAGAATAATAAACGGGCGGCCGCGATGATTAAACTTTACCGGAAGCAAGGATTAAGCTGGATGGGTATTGCCGCGCAATTAAATGAGGATGGTTTTCGGACCAGCCGGGGCCGGGAGTTCCAAGCTGTGCAGGTGCAAAGGATTTATAACAGAATGATGCTTATATAATACGCAGTATAATTGTAAAACAACGCCTTCACGATTATACTACGTATTATATAGTTCATTACAGAAAAAAAATTACTTGTTAAATCTAGGTTTGTTCTTAGGCTCAATATTGCTAGTAGTAGATGTTTTCGTTAGAATGGTATAACCAAGCCCTACGGAAAACCAAGATTTTCCCTGATAGCGCCAATCTATGTTTTCTTTCTTGGATAGGTAATCCATGCCAGTGAAAAGACCTACTTGAACATTATCAAACTCAAGTAATAATCCAAAAGAAGGAGTTACTGCAAATCTATCTGTATTTGCTTTCAAAGCTCCATCTGTTGAGGCACTATCTAAGGTAACAGAGGTAACCCCAAAGCCAAGCATTGCATTTAGAAAGTTGTCTGTATGCTTAGCTATTCTCCATCTAACTCCTATAGTTGGCCCCAAAGTAAAGTCTTTGTTGAAGTCAAAATTGTTGAATCTAACTTTTATAGGAATGATAGCTGTTCCAGCCGTAAGAGTAGTTTTCCATCTAATGTAGCGCGGAATTGCTTTATTTTTCAAGTTCGCAATGGAAACCCGAAAGTATTTTCTTTCACCTTTTGTATCTCCGCTATAAGTATAGTTAAATGTTTTTGATAAATTGCTTTTGTCAGCCCAATCCCAAAAATAGATAATTACACTTGTGGCATCAACTTGGTCAAAAACATAAAAACTAGAATTAGTAGGGGCTGCTATTTGCTTTGTTACATCTGCAACATTACCATTGATGTCACATTCCGTTACTTTAGTGCTTGAGGTAAAAGTATAACTATGGCCTATTCTGATAACATACCCATCATCAGGGTCGTCTTGTGCCAGAGTTATAAATGGCGTTACCATAAGTACACTAAATAATGCTAGGAGGAAAGTTATAGATTGTTTCATAATTATAAGATGATTAAGTGAATCTTTAATTATGAAGTTATTCTACATATCCTTAAATACTGATTATCAATAATTTGTTACCTATTCTATTAGCTAATACAAAAAATTACTATGTAAATGACCACTCTTTCCCAACTCCGCCTACACGATTGGTACTCCTTCCGGATGGAGATGAGCCGGTATTGCCGAAAGCACTTACTTAAGCGGTGGAAGGAAGTTAAAGCCAAGCATTACGTTTATTTTATTTTCGACCAGGAACCAACCTCGGCGCACGTCCGGCCGGTGTACATTGGGTGTACCAGTTCCCTTTATTGGCGCCTGGTGAAGCACTCCCGCAAAATAGCCGGTGCCAGCTGGGTTTATTTTAAGGAGTTTACCAGTAAAGAAGAAGCGTTACGCTATGAGAAGCGGAGCATTAAATTATGGAAGCCCCGGTTAAATATAAAGTATTCGGACTGGTGGCAATTGGATTTATTAGAATAAAACCCTTTTCCTCCCTTTTGTAAAACCATGAGCAATAAACACGTGCTTCGCTCGGTGGCCATGGCCGCTCAGATATGGATTGATCAACAGGTAAAATACTGGTACCCGGTTTTATCAGAAGAAGAATACAAAAGGGAAGAGAAGTGCCGGCAGGAAAGAGCAATAAAAAAGGCTAATGTTACTTAGCCTTATACGTTAAATCTTCACTTTTATCTTTGGTGGCATCCGTGTAAGTAAAGGTTTTCTCCTCCAGCAAGGTGCCATTCCGGAAAACAGAAAATTTCATAGTCATAGTGGCCGGGGCATCTTCTACCGGTGAGAAATCCGTTAAAGCGGAAATCTTTAATTCCCGAACATTGGAAGCCTCCACCGAAAAGCCAGCGGTATTTAAATCATCCCCGATTAAAGCAGCTGGCACGATATCATTGGTGCCACGGTATTTAAACTCCCCGCCGCTAATGGTCAGGATTTTAGTAAATTTCTGGTAATCGCCTGACTGAGAAAAATCTACCCGAAAAGTGGCGGTTTCATCTACCGGATCCGGATCATCCTTTTTATCGGAACAACCGGCTAAAAACAAGGTAAAAAACAACAATCCGAATAAGTAATTTAAAGTTTTCATATTGCTAAAAGTAAATGGTTAAAGCCTAAACGTCTTTTGTTGGCTTGTCGTGTTATTCTTTGGATGAATAATGTCATTAAAATCTTTGAAGGGTACCCCGTTGCTTTGGCCGGTGGCCTTATGCACAGTAATTCCGGACCTTATACCGGAGGCGGTTTCGAAAGCTTTCAGACTAATTTTATCTATTGCGATTTCAAACTCTTTGCCTGGTAGTTTAAATAATAAGCTGTCGGCTTTCTTCTCGGGCAAAGGAATATTTTTATTGCTCAGGTGTACGGCCATGGCGATATCGTACATCTTGCCTTGGTAGTCATTATCAAATATGGTGTGCTTTTTGGCCTCGGGCCAGTAGCTAAGCGCTGCTTTCATCTGGCTCTTAGCTATACCGCCGCCGAAGCTGATAAAGGCTGCATTCTCTACGTCCAGCTTATTTTTATAAAGTTGGTAGAAGCTCATTAAATCAATCGGGTTTTCACCAAAATAGACATGCAGCGTTCGCTCTGGCTTACCGGCAAAATCAGCAATCCACATCCCGTTTTGGCGGTCACTGCCGGCGGCTACACCCTTAAAGCCATAGTTCCTTAAATCCCACCCAACTACTTCATTACTTCCGGGTTTAGTTAAAGGAAAGCCTATGTTTTCGTATGGCCGGCCGCTGGCCTGGGCAGTATCTTTAACCAGGTTGATAAATGGGGCAAAGTGTTTAATTGTTTCCGGGTCCAGGCCCCGCTCCTGCGACAGATAGTGCAACTTAAAGAGAGAAGATTTAGCCACTTCATAACGGCGATGGTCAAAATTTCTTGACTCAGGAACATGGTAGTTTCTTGCTGGAGCAGGCCCTTCATTGGCGTAGGATTGCAGCACCTTATTAATGCCTACAATCTCGTGCTGAAAAGAAACGTTAAAGCGGGTTAGCCGGTTTTTTACAAAAGCGATCACATCGCCCCGGTCATTGGTACCATCACGGTTATAGTAAAGCTCCTTCACCGGGTCAATCAAAACAGTATCCCCATCGGCGTGTTTAAACTCCAACGGGTTACGGCCTTTTTTCAAGTTAACCTGGTAGCCTAAAGATTCTGCTACCGACGTAATGGGAATGCGCTCTTTATATTCTTGAAAATTCATGGCCAGCAGGTTTACATTTTAATAGTGGTCCGTGGTGTTTCCTTGATACTAAATTCTTCCAGCGGTAAATTGGGCTTTATGCCTGGCGCCTGCTCCATAGATTGCTCCCGGGTAAGTAGTTTGTAGCCGCGGGCTTCGTTTAAGTCCAGGCGAATAACAAAGCCTTCTTTAGCACTCTTGCCCTCCAGCTCAATGGCCTGGCCTTGTTTTAATTGTTCTTTTTGCTCCGAGGAAATAGCGATGCCCTGAATAAAATTAGGAACCTGAATGCTGTTTACCCGGGCTGAAAGGAGCTCGTTGGTTTGTTTATCTAATTGGTAAAGATGCGGCTCCACGCTCCCATTGAAAGTTTTAGCTTCCTTAATAATTATTTCCCCTTTAAGAAGCTGCTCCCATTGCGCCGGAATAGCGCCAATGGTGTTTTTAGGCTGGTTTTGTATCGGGTGTACATTCAATGAAACCGTATTATCCGGGTTGCGGACCAGGCTTAATTTTACTTCGGCTTCAATTGGGTTTATTCCATTTCCTAAAGCAATAGTTAAAGGTATCAAGTTCGTTCGACCGCCATTTAGCATGCTGGCTAAATCCTGGGGATTCATTTTAATAACGTCTCTTTTGCTCATACCCAACTGCTCAAATTGAGAATAAGGCAGGTCTTTTATGTCGAACTTCATAGAAAATATTATTAAATGTATATTTTTTTAGTGTAATTAAGTAAATATACAAATTCGCCCTAAATAATAGCTATTATTACGTAACAAATGATATTTGTATATTTTTTAATGTTAAAAATTATATTTATATACATTAAAAAGATATTAAAATGAAACTCTCTTTACTTTTAATTCTTTTCTTTTTAATTGCTTCTTCGACCCAGGCGCAATTTAACACGGTTAAAAAGCAGAAGCCTTTGTTAGAGATACAGGCAGACACGGTAAACCAACCAGGTACAACATCAAATCCGGAAAATTTGCCTAAACCCGCCTCCGTAAAGCCAGATTATCTGGCCGCCTCCATGCCGCTCACCGCTCCGTACATTAATAGTGGCTACGGTAACCGGATGGATCCATTAACCGGGAAAACCAGGTTTCACGCGGGCATTGATTTTAAAGGAGCTTCGGATTCAGTAATGGTAATTTTACCCGGCAGGGTTAGTAAGGTGGGTTATTCTGGTGGGCTGGGGAACTACGTGGAAGTAACCCACGCTGATTTTACTACGGTGTATGGCCACCTGTCAGGTATTGCAGTAAGGGAAGGGATGTATATCAAAGCCGGCACTCTGATTGGGTTAACGGGTAGTACCGGCCGCAGCACCGGGGATCACCTGCACTTTGCCCTAAAATATAAAGGCAGGATTGTTAACCCTACCCCTTTTTTAGATGAAATTTATCGCGCTACCGAACTCAACTACCGCAGAAAAATAACGGCATTGGGTAACAATTAATCTTCTTTGGTTTCCATTAAATTAATGATTTCCGCTACCTCTTCTGTTTTTTCGGCCAGGTCGTTTTTTAAAACTTTCAGCCGCTCCAAGGCAATCTTATTGTAAATGGTATTACCGGGCACATCTTCCCCACGCTTAATTACTTCAAACTGATCGGCAAAAAGCGAATAAGCCAGAAAGTGCCCATCGAAATAATTTACCAGATCCAGAAGCAGCTCCAGGCTTCCCCCCGATCCCTTTTCAAACCGGGATATCGCATTTTGCTGCACATTTAGCGATTCAGCTATGTCTTTTTGCGTGAACCCTAATGTCTTTCTAAAGGTCTGCAACCGTTCTCCGATTTCTGGTAGCGTTAATTTCATGCGTAGAAATAATCTTTAAGTGATTCCATTTCTTTATTGATTCTGGCGAAGTTTTTTTCTAATGTTTTATCCCGCTCCGACGGTGTTCCAAAATTATAAAAGATTGGCGTATTTATGTATAATTCCTCTTCTTTTGCAATCTGTTTTACATCTAAATTCACTTTACAGTTATACGTACTGTTTACGTGCTGGCCATCGTAATTATTGCTATCAAGTGCCACTTGCCCAACGACTTCCCCGGCAGATAAGGTAGCAATTTTTGAAGCAGGAATCAAGGGGCCCATCTCTTCATTCATAGAAATAGATGTCCGGCTCCGATCGATGCTAACCCCCTGCTTCTGTTGCCTTACTTTGCCAAAAAGTTTTTCCAGCCAATCCAAAGTATCTTTGTTCCGCACCGACCCGGAAATAACATTGGCAGCGACCGAGCAGATAGTATCAGCCGCTTCCCGGCCGTACTGTTGCTTCAACTGCGGCAACTCCTGAAGGCCTAAAAGAACGGCTATTTTATTGCTTCTGGCAGTAGCAATCAAGTTTTCTACCTTATGCACGTACAAGGTAGGAGATTCATCTATGAGCAAGCCACAGGGCAGGTTCCCCTTTGAATTTATAAGCTTGGTCATGCGGTTTAATATCAGGGCGTTGCAGGCGCTATTAATACTCTGGGTGGCCGGGTCATTGGCAATGATTAAAATAGATGGGTTTTTAGGATCCGTTATTTTTAAATTAATATCATCCCCGGATAAAACCCAGTAAGTTTCCTTGGTGGCCAGGCGGCCCACGTTAATCCGGAGCGTACCTATCTGGCCCTCCAGCTGATCAAAAGCTTTATTCTTATACGCGGACCGGAAAGGGGCAAGCAAACTGGTTAACTGCGGCTCAGAAAAAAGCATTTCAAAAATCTCATCATAACTTAAATTGATAAAAGACAGCACGTGCGGGAAGGTAGAATATTTACCGTCCTGGTAGCGGCTTAAAAAAAAGATGCAACTGGCCAGAAAGTTTACCGCCGACTGGGTAAAAAACTGGGCGGCGCCGGACTCTTTATCATTCTTGGTTAAGCTTTGCAATAAGGCCTCCGCGGTTTCGGTGGCATCGGCCAGGGTGGGTAGATACTCCGGTTTTAATGGGTTAAACCGCCGGCTATGTTCTACGCTGTTAAAGTTGATGGTGTGAAACTTAAAATCTTTCATTATGCCCTTTTTCTTATTAACCAGGTAATGGTAATAAGCCACTTTGCCTAAGTCCGGAAACTTGAAATCATACAGGGCCATGGTAAAACCTTTTGCCATCATTTGCTTGATAAAGGGCACTACCACTGAAAAAGATTTACCCGAGCCGGGTGTACCAATCAGCAGCGTAGCACGGAAAGGGTTTACAATGTTGATGAAACCGGGGTTTATCTTCTTTTTATAGTAAAAGAGCATGGGTATGTTTACGCTGTATGGCGTGTTGATCAGCTCCTGGCTTTGCTCAAAAGATTCATTCTCGACGTTGAATTTATCTTTCATCAGCCCGCTTTGAATGTGCTTGGAAATATTATCCAGGGCAATATTGATCAGCACCGCGCCGATAAGTGAGCAAACCATATACACGGCCTCCGTAGTGGTTACCCCATCAAATAAAATCTTACTGCTGGGATGGTAATAAAAGTAGCCACTGCCAAAAAAGAAAATAAACCCGAAGAACAAGGGTAGGTAAACGTGTTTCACCGGATTGTACTCCAGATCCTTTCGGGCTTTGGTGCCAATGGCCACGATCAAAATCAAAAAGAAAGTAAAGGCTTTGGATAGATAGATGTGCTGGTAAATGGTTATCCGCTGCAGCCGGTGGAGCACCAGACGGAAGCTCTCCGTAAATGCCGCATCCTGTAAAAAGTATACTATAAACTCCACAAACAGCGTGAAATAAACCACCGCCTGCAAAAAGGCGTAAATCTTTTTTTGTTCGCTTGATTCTTCCATCGTTTTATCAGAGAGTATCGGCTTTTAAAACATCTTTATAGTCTATTTTCACGGAAATCGTGCGGCCGCTTACCTGTTTTTCAGCTACTTCTATGTTAAATACTTTTTCATCCGGGAAGGTGAATTTCTGAAACACAAATACATTGCGGTACTTATGTTTAAAGCTGTCCAGGTACTGCAGCTGGTGCACGGGGTGTACTTCGAGTTGCTGGAAGTTGGTGGCCTTCACCTGTTTTTTACCTTCGATTTTAAAGCGGATCTGGTCTATATCATATTTGATATTACTTTTATTTCGCATCGACACATCAATAAAAAAGTAGTCTCCGATAGTATAGATATTATTTACCGTCGCTACCATTTTATTGCTTCGGGAAACCGCCACATTCTTTTTAGGTTGCCGTTGGATGGCCAGAAGGGAAAAGCGCTTCATATCCTGCTGGCTCATGGATACGCCGGGGTTTAAATAATCATCTACCAGCGTTGGGTCAATTCTAACTTCTGTGGATGCTTGGTTGGTAGCCGCGTAGCTGAGTTTATACTGGACCATGTACCGTTCCCCCACGATGGTAACAATGCCGGGTTTAGCGTTGGCGTGCTTGGGCTTTATCCGGAAAATATTATCCACCGGTATATCGCCGGCAATTTCATCTGTGGAAATATCGACGTACTTGATGGGCTCCGGGCTGATAAAGTGCGTGGAAATACTTTCGTTCACATAAATAACCGGAGTGGTTTTAGTTTGGCAGAAACCGGGAAGGCCGATAGCCAACGCGATTAAAACAGATAAGATGTTTTTCATTTTATTTCTTGGCTTTATTATCAATTAAGTAAACTACAGTGTTGTATTTGAGCTTGGCCTTGTTCTGCCGGGCCGAACGACTAACGGCCCTGGTAGTGGTTTGCGCCATTTTCTCCAGCATAGAAAAAACCATTTGATTGGTGTTGTCGGGGCCATTGTCCAGGTTGATACTTTGGCCGCTGGTGGTGTTGGAGGCAAGTTCTTTGGTAAACTCCCGGAACTGCGAGGCTGGAACGTACAGGCCACCCAAACCATCGTTATCATAAATACTCAGGTTCACCGGTATAATCTGGTTACCGTAAAGCAGCGAACTGATTGTAATTTCTACCCGCTGCGCCGAAAACCCGCTTACAATGCCGTAGAGGTAACTCCCCTTTTCGATTTCGTAATCACTCACGTAAATATCATCCAGCAGCCGAACCCGGATCCGGCCACCTTGCCTTAATTTTAAACCTTCATCCAAAATAGCTTTGATGAATTGTTCCGGGCCATCATTTTTAACCGTGTTAAAGTAAGCGGTGTTGGGGTTCGCTGTTTTGCGAACAGCCATTGCTTCCGAAACTTCTTCTTTGGGCGATACTGGTTCTTGCATGCGATTTTGCAGAGTGGGTTTTGCCGGAGCTTCAGAGGCCTTGCCCAAACTATCAATGTATTTCATCTGGGCTTTAAACAGGCGCATTTCCCGTTCTTCGGGCGTTTCTATTCGGCGGGGTCGGGAGCGGGCACCGGGGGAAGATGCCAGGTAACGGCTGCGGTCTGTGCGCTGCCGTTTTTCCACCTGCCCCATAAAGTCAGCATTGGGTTTATTGGTCAGCGCAGCGGTGTTCATGCTGTCAATAATCCTTTTTTCTTCTTCTGTGTAAACGCTGCGGTAAGTGCTCTCGGGGGCTTGTTCCTCTTCAATTTCCCGGACTGCCGAATAATCCCGGTCGTGTTTATGTTCTGCTAACCCGGCGCCCAGTTTATTGTTAATGTCTTTTTTTGCTAGTTCCGGGTCCGGTAGCGCCGTTATGATTTGTTCTTCTTCCTGTAAAGTGTGCTTCGGATCTTTCGCCTTGGCCGCAGGAAAGAAATCCAGACATACCCAGTTGATGATGCAGATAAATGGCAGCACAATGATGGGGAGCACGTACTTCGGTTTTTTAAAATCAATCTTGTTCATCTAAAATACGGTTTAGGTCTTTATCAATTTCTTTTAGTAAAAGGCTGTCTTTGGCGGTGATACTATCCGGATTAATGGCGCTGGCTTCCCGGTAAGCATCCAATACATCTATCATATCCGAACCAAGGGAATGCCCCGGCTTTGTTACGGGTTTATGGGGAAGGCTAAGCTTATCGGAAATAAAATGTATGGAGCCGGCATAAGAATTTTTATGGGTTGCTTTGGAAATGAGCAGCGCGGCCACCGCAAAGAGCAGGATAATAAACATGCCGGCAATAATCCGCTCCGGGTACCGGGCCGCATATTGCTGTACCCGTTCCCGGGCGTTAGCATACCAATCAAAAAGGTGGCTAAAAGGATTTCTTGGCTTCATGCTCCAGGTCTTTATTTATGACGGTTTTCCAGTTTTTGATAATAAAGCCATGGGGGTTGTTTTCGGTGCGTGGCACATCCTGTAAGTCGCCTTCCGTTACCAGCAAGCGTTTAAGAATGGAAGTTTCCCGCTCTAAGCGCTGCTTGGCGTAGTAGCGAAAATGACGGTTCGCATCAATTACAATGCTATCGGTTTGAATGGTTAGCAGCGCAGAGCTGGCCAGGATGGAGTTGTAGTACCCTTTTTCTTTTAAGTTATTGTACTGGGCCAGGCCGGTTTCATCCACCAGGTACATTGCTTTCGTCAGGTTATTTTTAATATAAGCATCATCCGGGGGCAGGGTGAAAAATAAGAGGTGGAACATATTAATATGGCTTTCCATTTCTACCTGCCGGTTTACCCCTAAATTGGTTTGCTGCACCAGAAGAGGTACGTTATGATCGAGCACGTATATTTTTTTGCGCTGGTCATTGATCAGCGAATAGGCAAAGAAGCAAACAAAACCAACGACTGCCAGGCTGGTAATAAAGCTGCCGACGCTTACGGCAAAAGCTAATTTTATCTTGTTTTCTAATGTTTTAATCATGGTTTTATGGGATTAAAAGTTTACTGCATCATCCGGCCCGATGTCATGCCGCCGCGGACTACGGAGCCGATGGCCTGGCCTACCCCGGAAGTATTAATGATCCAGGTAGAAATTACCGGAATACAAAGCATGGCTAAAGCGGCGATTACCAGGGAGACAATGTAAAAGCTGATGTTGGCGCTGGAGTAAGAAACGTAGGCAATAAAGAGCTCTTCGTTTTCCAGAATAGCTTTCAGCACCTCTATTTCCCGTTCCTGCGCGTAGCGGATAATCACAAAGGAGATCGACATGACGATGTAGGCAATGGTAGAATAAAGGCCCACGGAAATGTATCTGCCAATCCAGGTAAGGTAAGAATCCCGGAAGCCGGGGAGAATGCTCATGGCAAAGGAGAACGGCCCCAGAATGACTAGAATAGCCGCAAAAATGATTTGTAAAAGGAACACCAGGTAGGTGCAAATCTGAAAGATGACAATAACAATGTATTCCACCATCCGCATAATAGCAAAGTTGATTTTTGCCATCAGCATCAGGTAGTAGCCTTTCATTTTATGAAACAAAGGCTCCAGGTCGATGCCCATTTTCTCGTACCAATCTTTATCCTGCGTTTCACCTTCCACCTGGTCGAATTCAGCGCTACTCTCGGACATTTTCTTAGCTACCTGGTCAATCAACCCTTGCCGCTCCACGTGCATGTGCTCCACGTTATCAATTTGCATTTCGTACATGCCTTTGGCGGTATCATTCACCACTGTAATCGGAAAATTTACCACGTCGATAAACTGGCTCCAGAGCACAATCACGAGCAGCAAAGCAAATGGCCGGAGCAACGGCATAATCTCCATGGTTTTATCTCCTGCCATCATTTTATAAGCTTCCATGGCGAAGTACAGCAGCATAGCAATGGCGGCCAAGGCCTGGGCATCCGACAAAAAGGAAAAAGACAATTCCGCTATATCCAGATAAAGCGTATTGAAAAGGTCAAAAATATTCCGGTCTATGAGCTCCCGCATTGCTTTATTTATTTAAGAGTTTATTACTAGTTTTAAATAGGTTAATGAGCCGGCGATAGTAGCCGCGTAGGGTGGTTAAATCCGTTAGGGCTACCCGGAACTGCTCTGCTTTTTTAGCGTCGTCCTGGTAAGATTCTTTGGTGAGGTCAATGTCGGATTTGATACGCTCCTGTTCGCCTCTTAAGGCTAGCAGCATATCTAAATCTACCCCCGCCAGAACAGCTTCACCCTGTAGCAAGGCAAGGTCCTGGTTCAGCTTTTTTATTTTGTTTTCATAAAGCAGGTAAAAGTTTTTATTCAGGCTGCGGTCAGCCAGCTTGAACATTTCCTGATTATAGAGTTCGTCCACCCGCTCCTCTTCTTCTTCGGCGGCCGAAGCATTTATGCGGGTCAGGGCCATAATCGGCATCAGTTGTTTGATGTTGCGGCGATCGGGCCCTTTGCGGTATTTGTTATGAAATAAAATGAAGTACCATTTCGGGTTGAATTTATTCCAGCGGGTTACTACTTCCCTTTCCAGCTGATAGCGGGTATTGGGGCTTTTAACGGGCACCGGTGGGGTCTGGGCTTTTACCTGAAACAAGGTCAGCCCGAGTAAACAAATAAGGATGGCTGGCTTTCCCATGGCTATTTGCGGTGGCTTTTATACTCGTCCACTAATGATTTAATGATAGCCTGGCTGTTGTTGGGGTAACGTAAGCCCATGGGGTTCATAGCCCGCCACAGGCCGGCATATTTAGCCAGGCGCATCTTCCGGGTAATGCCGTAAGCCAACCCCCGCATAATGCGTAATTCATCTACCACGTGCCGGATTAAGGATAAGCGGTCCGCATTACTCATCAGGTTCATATCCGTACCCACCACGGCCACCTGGTAGATGTAAGAAAATAAGTCTGCGGTACGGTTAATCAGCTCTACTTCGGTTTTAGCGGCAATAATCATTAGTTCCGGGTCACCTTTGGCCGTTTCTATCATTTGGTTCTGGTAGCGGCCTATATCTTTGGCAATGGCGCTGGCATAGATGATGTTTTTACTCTGGCCAATGATGGACTGCACCGACTTTAAAGAGTTGTACATCTTAGATTGCAGCTCCTCTATCTGGATCATTTTTAAAGTGATGGTTTTCTGGAGCGTGGCAATCTGGCCCTCATTATCTTTAATATCACTCAGGGCGGCTTGCTGCGCGGTGTGGTTAATAACCAGCGTAGAAACAACGGTAGGATCGAAAACAACCTGCTGGCCGGCAGCAGCGCCGGAAAACAGGAGCAGGGTACTAAGCAGGTAAAAATGTTTTTTCATACTGGTTGCTGTTAATGCGGTTAGTGAATTCATTAAGCTTTAAACCGGACCTTTTAAAGTCAGCTACAAACTGATCCATGGCCTCCTGATAAGATGGGTAGCGGTTGAGGTACACCTGAATAGCTTCTTTTTCTTTGCGCTCGGTGGTGAAGGTCAAATACTCTTCCAGGGAAACTTCTACCCCATACACTTCCCCGGAAGAACCGCGTTTGATGTACACTTCTTTAAAGCGCCCCCTCCCCTCCCGGTTATCCAGGTTGTTGATGGTGAATATTTTATTTTGCTCCACTTCATTGAGGGAAAGCAGGTTGGCAATCTCCCGGAAGTTGTCTTTAAACTTGGTCTGGTCCAGCAGGCAAATCGTATCGGAATTATTAATGATGCTGTTTTTAACCACGGCATTACCAATAATATCATCCAGCTCCTGGGTTACCACTACCGCTTCCCCCCAGAATTTGCGCACGGTTTTATACACGTAGAGAATGTAGCCGGCCATCAACGGTGAGGCAATGGCTTTCCAGGCTTCTTCAATAATCAGCGCTTTCCGGTTTTTCTTATGCCGCATCTTTTGCAGGAACACGTCCATGATAATGATGGTCGTGATTGGGAAAAGGACTTTGTGTTCTTTGATGGCATCTATTTCAAAAACAATAAATTTTTCATCGAATAAACTCGAATCCATATCATTGTTGAGGATAGCGCCAAACTCCCCGGACAGGCAAAACCTTTTTAGAATGAAGCGGTAACTTTTTAAATCAAAATCAATGGCTTCTTTTTCGGTGATCTCAGCAATTTTAACAACGGAGAAATCATAGAAAGACTGGAAGGAAAGGTAACTGCGGCTCCGGTTCTGGGTATAAAAATCATCGTAGTAAGCCGACACTACAGAAGAAAGAACGCTATCCTCCATTTGGCTCACGTGGCCATCAGCGCCTTTCCAGAGCAGGCTAATCAACGATTTTAAAAACTCCCTTTTCTCTTCGTTAAACTCTTCCCGGTTTATCCGGAAAGGGTTCATGGTAATGGGCTTATCATCGCTATAGGTGATGTAGCGGCCACCGTAATACTGACACAACCCGGAGTAACTATGGCCGGTATCTACCAGAATAATATCCGTGTTCTGTTTAGCATACTGCCGGAAGAGATGATTGGTAAAAAAGGATTTACCGCTACCCGATGGCCCTAGAATAAACTTATTCCGGTTATTCATACGCTGGGTATGAATGGGCAAATCGCTGGTATCAATGGCTACGGGAATACCTTGCCGGTCGGAGAAGTAGATTTGAAAATCTGATTTCTCATCCTTTAGCAAACTTTCTTTAAACAGTAAGCAAATAGCCGCATCCGTGGTGGTTTGAAACTTATCGTAGTGTTTAAGCTCGTCCTGGTTACCCGGAATAGCCGCCCGGAACAACTCTAACTGGTTAGTAGCTTGCTTGGATGGGATAATGCCAAAACTAAACAGGTTGCTTTCAATGTAGTTGGTGGCCCGGTCCAGGATTGATTCTGCGCCGGCGAGAATAATATTAAAATGGGTGTGAACCAGTAGCTGGTTATCTTTGGCAATATCAGCCATTACCCGGTCAATATCGGCCACGGCTAAATCATTCGCCGGGTCCGGCATGGAAGTATGCTTTTTCCGCTTGGCGTTAAGCTTAGCCATCTCCAGGCGTTGATCCGGTATTTGGATGGTTTGATTATAAGCGATGCAATCTGGCCCGGGTATGGTATGTAAAAAGTGCATCAAGTCCACCGGCAGGTTAAAGCCAAAATTCAGCGTCGCATGCGGGGTAATGGTTTGCGGAAAATTTACTTCATCAATATCTACCAGGGAGATACTTTTAATTAACCGCTTCCCAATAGAAATGTGTTCGTCGGTGGCCGTGAAGTTGTTAAAGGTGTAAACTTCATCCGAAAAGTTAAAAGCCACAAACCGGTTTAATAGCGAGATTATCTCTTTTTCTCGCAAAACCACCGGCTGGAAATTGCGGGCCTGGAGAATATCAATGATTTTAGCTACGTTCCGCTCAAAGGTTTTAAAATCTTTGGCATCGTAGGTAAAGAAGCTGGAGCGCTTTACGTTGCGGGTAATGGTGAGATAAGTTGTAATATCCCGGTATTCCCGGCCGGTAAAAGCTTCATTGTATTTTTGGCTCAGGTAATCTTCTGATTCTTTACCTTTGAACTTCTTTAAAGCGAAAACATCTAATTTCTGAACGGTGTAGCCGCCGCCTAAAATCTTGATAATGTTGGAAAAAACGTGGTGAAAGTCCGTATAAGCTTCCACATCGGCGGAATATTGCAGGACCGGGTTTGTTATCTGGACGATAACGGAATGATCGCTTTTCTCGTGAAAAAGCACATCATAGGCATAGGTTTTTATACCAATAAATGGCCGCTTAAATTCTTTAGCTTTCATAGCTTCCTAAAAATTGAATTATAAAAAGAACCTTAACGGCTCTGTTTCTTTCTGAATTGGGGGGTAATAATGTAGGTGCCGGAAGAACGGGTTTTACTGTGGAGGCCTTTTTTTTGCTTACTGAGAATAAAAAACATACCCGCTAAAGCAATTACGATTAGGCCGATAGCACCAGCTATCACGTGAATTAAGGTTGCCAGAAGAATAGCGCCAACAAAAGCCAGCAGTATGCAGCCCATTCCCCAGTAAATGAATTTTCCTTTCAAGGATTTAAAAATAAGGGGCCGTTGCAGCCCCTTATATACATTAAACTCCTTGCCTTTGCTGGAAATCATAGCTTATCAGACACCGAACATAGCTTTCACGATAACACCAACACACAGCAGGAACACGCAGGATCCCATCCAGCCCATCACGGACTTTTGTACGTCGTTATCGCCGCTGTTCCATTTGATGTAGCAGCGAACACCACCCACCAGGCCCACAATAGCCCCAATGGTTAAAATCAGGTTAGCTACCGGGTCAATGTAAGTAGCCAGCTCCGAGGCGCCGGCATCAATACCTTTAGCGCCCTGCGCCTGGGTAGCAAAAGCGTAGGAAAATCCAGCAACGACCAAAAGCACCCTTCTGGTGAGGTTTGAGAAAAGATAGGTTTTCATAAATTGTAAGATATAAGGGTTTAGAATTGAAAAAGATTAGCTGAAAATAGAGGCGGCCTGGCTTTTAGCATCACTCCTAAAAGACTGAAGAAATTCTGTTACCGAAAGCGGTTGACCTTGTACCGGAATGCTAATAATCGTTTCCTGGTTAGTTTCTGCTAGGATTATTTCTTCATCCAGCTCTGCGGCCCAATCAGGGGCGGGTACTGGTTCCTGGTAAGCAGGCTGGGGAGGAGGGGAATCACCAGGTGTTTCCGGAGAGTGGCCCCCAGCGTTAACAGGTTCAGGCACAGGAACAGGAGCCTTGGCAACAGGTACAACTGCGGCCAAAGGCTCCTGATAATCTTTTTCATCTATGATTTTAGCGGGCTCCTCCAAACCAACCAAATCACTTATATCGTACTGCGTGCCTAACTCCGGGGAGGTTTTGGGTTTGGAGCCAGACAGTAAATCAGAAATGCTAATTAACCCGTAATACAACAGATAAACAGCAGCAACAACGGTAAGAAATGTACCCCATTCCATAGGCCAATAAGCTTAAATAAACAACAAACAACGTTTAGATTAAGGGCCTAGAAGAGTACCAAAGGATCAATCTAAAAACTTATTGCCTTTCCTTTTTTCTTTTAGCGCTTTAATAAGCCCAATATTTTCAGTAAAAAACTGTTTTAATAAATAGCTGGCGAGCAAATTAGAATTGATTTTGGCTTCCCTTTTTATCAGGTCCAATACATCGGCTATGTCATCATCGATGTAAACCATCCGCTTGTTAAAGGTGAAATCTTCCTTCTCCTGCTTCAGGATTTCGTACAAATCCTCAAACCCAGTTAACCCACTAGCCGGCTTACCCGGCTTCGTAGCGCCCTTTTTGGCAACAGGATTACTCTTTGCTACAGCGGGCTTATCTTTTGTTGATTTAGCCTCCGCAATTGGCTGGGTAACCGCTGATGCTTCAGGTTTTACCGGTTCTACAGGGTTTATTTCAGTAGCACTCGCCTTTAACTTTTGTAATAAGTCTTTGCTCATAACAAATATACGTTTAATAAGAAATTAACAAAATAAAATACGTATAAAAGATTAAATTCTTTTAAAAAATTATTTTTATGCTTTACAAGTATACAATAATGTATATTATAACCGTTACTTAGTGTTTTATGTATTAATGAAATTACTGTATATAAAATCAAATGGCTCCTGAATAATGGGTTTTGCCTCACTGCTGATAGAAAAAGAATCTATCCGCTCCAACGCTACCCGCTCCGGAACCTTGGGGGCAATGGGCCCATACTCGGCCAGGGCATCCCGAACTTTATTTTGTATTTCGTACTTCACACTGCCTTTGATGCGGGAAGGCAGAAATACAATTTTAACGTGCGGGTTCACGTGCCGGGCTACTTTCGAAAAAAACAGGGAGCTTTCGAAAATGGATTGCTCGTAAGCAATGGGGCAAACAATTAAATCCGCGTCTTTGATAATGGCCAGCAGGTTATCATCATCGAGCCGGCCGGGCAAGTCCATAATCAGATGGGCTTCATTTTTAATTTGCTCCAGGCCGGCGGCATATTTAGGATATTCATCAATATCCATCTTCATTACTTCATAAAGCGGCTCATTCGAATACAAGCCTTTATCCCGTTCCCAACGGGCAAAAACCGTATCCTGAAAGTCCAGATCAAAAACAATCACGTGCGCTTTTTTCTCCAGCACCAGGTAATTAGCCAGGAGCGTTGTAATAGTAGATTTGCCTACGCCGCCTTTTTGATTTGCTACTAATATTTTCATCGATCTATTTTTATTGTTTTATGTATGGCGTAATAAGTAATAAGTAATAAGTAATAAGTAATAAGTAAACCGTATTAAGTAATCAGTAATGAATAATATGTATTATGTATTACTTAATCCTTCTTTTATTCTTGCGTTTATTATCCTGGGTTTGCTCGTCTTTCTCTGCCGGGTCCAGTAAGCTAATTAACTCTGCCGCCAGCTCCCCAAATGAACCGCTGGATTGCTCCATTTTGCCGCCCAGGTAAACTGGTTTATTCGCATCAATCATGGAAATGCCGGTATAATTTAGCTTGGTATGGGTAAGCTCGGAGACAGGGTATAAGGCGTAGTTCTTTTGGTCTACCAAATACACCTCTCCCCCATTTTTGGCAAAGGCGTAATGATTCTCTTTGGCGATATCTACTAATTCTTTACCTGTAGCCAAAAGGCTGTTTAGTTTGTCAGATAAAATCGTTTTGGCCTGCTCCCGGCCGTTGTTATCATTGGAGAATTGGTAGTTTAAGCGGTCTTCTTTTTTCAAATGGAATACCCGGCGAATAATTTCCGCTTCGGCCGGTGTAGCGAGGGCAAACTTATTTGCTTCATAAAGCCGGTCATTGTAGAGCACCTGGCGCATGCGGTCTTTCGAAATGGCTAAACTTACCTGCTCTTCCCCGGCCAGCCGAACCGCGCCGGATGGGTTTAACTCAAAGCACAGGTGGGCCAGTTGTTGCTTAAATTCCCGGTAGCGGAGCTGGTTATTTTCCGCTAAGGTGCTTAATAGTTCCGCGGCTGCCTGGAGGCTACCAGCTTTAGGGGCCAAGGCTAACAGGTCTGAAAGCTTTAGTACTTGGCTACCCTTTAAAACCTGCTGCTGGCCATGATCAATAATGGTGTACCCGTAAGCGGTATCTTTGCCTTTAGCGGTATGAAAAACCAGTTCTACGCCAAATTTCTCCCGCATAAATTCCGAAAACTTCTCCGGGGTTAAAGCGGGCTTATACTTTAGAAATAAAGCTTTGATTTGCTTTATTCTTTCGCTCGGCTCCTGGTAAGCCTTAATCTTATTGTCTACTTTTAAGTTACTTTCTTGATGGTTAACGGCGCCGTATTTGATAAACTGGTATTGGGGCTCTTTGCGCTTTACCGTAATACCCTGTTTTTCCAGTAAGAGTTTAAACTGGGCTTCCGTGGAGAAATTATAAGTTAACGCCCGTTTTACCTGCTCCCCTACCTCCTGCTCTGGATCTTGCGCTAAAATCTCCTTCATCGCCGCTTGCGATCGGCGCCGCTCAAAGGAATCGTTGATTTTTAACCCTGATTCATTTACCCGGCTTGAAACAATATGCACGTGGTTGTTGGCCGTATCCGAATGAAAGTAGATTAAATACGGGTTGTCCTGGTAGCCCATCTTTTTAATGTACTCCTGCGCTATCCGGGTTAACTCCTCCCCGCTTGTTTCTTTGCCTTTACAGGAAATGGCCACGTGAAATTGCGGCTTGCTGATGGTGCCTTTTTCGGCCATGGACCAGGCCTTAAAAAAACTTTCTAACTCTGGAATGGTCTTGGTTTTAGAATCCATATCCAACAGCCCAAAGTTTTCCGAGGCCATTAGCTGCGCTGAGCCAATACTGACTTTATTCTCATTGTATTTGATGCCGGAGAACCCAGCACCGGAAGAAAGAATTTTAACTACCATAAACCTTGCCTGCAAACAAGTAATCAATATTCAGCATTAAGTAATATGTATTATGTATTACTTAATGCTGAATAAGTATTCTATATTCAGTAATCCGCATTACTGTTTAATAAACCAATAATAAGGAATACATTTTATTTAATAGCTATTCCGCAATAAATAAACCGTTTTCTGTAATCATTAATGTGTTTTAAATAATACGTATTATTTATTACGTATTACGTAATATGTAAACAGGATTAACTATTACTTAGTAATGGAACGAAGGTAAGCCTTGATGGCTAACGCGTATTCGTGCTGCACTTCTGCCATTCTTTTAAAGTGCTCGTTATACTCGATCATAAATTTCGGATCCACCATATTATTTTTATCCAGGTAATTTACGTACCGGGCTATCTGGTTAATATTGGCGCCCACTTTCTTTAATTCCGGGCTTAACTTATTGAGGGCGGCAAACAAAACTTTCGGGTTATGTGGCACCGTACCTTGCTTAGTTAATAGCTTTGTTTTAGCGTAAATACCTAGTTTATCTTGGTAACCGGCCTGCTCCATTTCTGCAGCCAGGGCTTTATATTCATCTTCGGTAAAACACAGATTTAACCGCCAATCCTTACGCTCTTTGGCCTCTTTTTTCGGCCGGCCACCTTTGGCACTCCATGTTTTTATTTCTTCTTCCATCTTCCCAAAAATATGAGTTGCGAATATTTTCCACCCCGTCTTTAAAGCGAAGCGAGAAGGAGGGGCAAGAGGTTTTGCGTAACGCAAAACACATCTTGCAAATCAAACGCCGGTAAAAGTTTTTCCTAAGCTTTCAGGCAGTTTTTACAAAAGGGAAGAAAAATCAATTCGCGGTAATTATTCAAGGTTTGCTCCAAAATTTATTCCGGCTGGTGGAGGCTGCCGCCGCAAAAAATATGTATTAAATATTACGTAATCCAGAATAAGGAATACATAATAAGCGGTTTATTAGACCGGCTCTTTGTTTACTGATTTATCCCGAATGGCCAGCGAGAATAGTGCGGCCGCATCAACGTTCAGAAGTTCGGATATGGTTCTTAATTCTCCCAATTTCAAGTTTAACGGGTCTTCCAGCTTGGCTTTAAACCGGACATTATTGGTATTTAATTTCCGGGCCACCACGCTATAAGGTATAATGTCGAATAAATCTTTAAACTCCTGTATCAGTCCTTCATCAAATAACAACTTCGCTTTTTCAAATTTTTTATTAATAGTATCCTCAGCGTTCATATAAAATTTTAATAATCGTTAAGCAACAATGCAAGGCAGGAGAGAGGCTTACACCTCATTGTTTTACCTAAACCGGTCTCTTAGTTCTGTCAACTTCTTAATATCATTTTTATAAAAATGAATCGTACTCTCAATCTTTTCCTTCGTTGCGTGACTATTCATATCGCCACTTTCCCAATCTTTCAGGTTTTCTCCCTGGTTTAATATCTGACGGGTCAAAGCACTAAAAATAGTAAGAACCTCTTCCCGTGTTAATTCGAATTGCATACGCCGGTTGCTATTTTAATTGAACAGAAGTATTGAACCAATTACCATCCGCATCACTGGCCAACCGGATTTCTCCGGGCAACTCCTGCGGCACCTGGTCTTTTAATTGGAGCTGAAAGGTAAAAGAAAGGTCTACTTGCTTCTGGCCAGCTATCCGCTTGGTTTTTTCGGAGGTAAAAACAATTTGGGATACTTCGAAATTTCTCGCGCCTTTTTCCGCTAAATGCCTGGTAATGGCTTGCTGTGTTTCTTCCAGGTAGTTTATCTCCACGCGCTTCGCATCTGCCTTGATACGGCGCGCCTCCAGGCCTTCACCGGATAGGGCAGCGCTGCGCTGGGGAGAGGGTTGGGTTGTAAGCAGGGGCAACATAACCGATGGCGCTGCGAAACCTACCATGGAGGTTCCTATTACCAGAAAAGCCAGGCGTTTAAATCTCATAGTTGTAAAGTTTAGCGAAATAGAGAACCTCTCATAAATAAATATTATGTAATAAATAATACGGATTAAGGATTACTTAATCCGTAAAACATAAAAAGTATTACTTCTAATTCTTACTAATTTTCAATTAAACCGCTAATATTTTCGGTTAAATGTAACCATAGCAAATATATACGTTTTGTACCTGCAAAAGAACAATTTTAAATAAAATAAACACTTTTGTATAATACGACTTACTCTTTATCGTCTAAATTCATGTCAATGTAGCCCAAATAAGGCTCCAGGTTGCGCAGGGAACGAAAGCCCCGGGCCTCTACTATTTTGTTTTGCTCTGAATCATAGACTAACTCCGCGTAAAATTTTCCCAGGTCATACAGGGCCCTACCTGGGCAGGAGGTTAAAAAAATACCAAATTCTAAAATGTGCTCCGTCCGCTCCTCATGGTTGAGCCGCAGAAAATCATAAAAGGTCATACATAATAACGTTTCCATATTGTTTATTTAACTAGTATAAGCCTCAGGAGTTTTCCTGAGGCAGAATAACCATTTGGTTTTATTTGCAATAAAAAAGATGGGGATTACATTTCCCCATCGTCAGCAAAAGAATAATACCCAGTACGGGTTAGGATAATATGGTCAAGTACTTTGATATCCAATATATCTCCGGTTTCAATTAGTTTGCGGGTAACCATTCTATCCGCAGTGCTGGCTTGCAGGTTGCCGCTAGGGTGATTGTGCGCCAAAATAATACCGCTGGCATTAGCTAAGATGGCGGCCGCAAAGATGAGTTTTATATCGACAACAGTAGCCGTAACCCCACCGGTGGATACCTCAAATACGCCCAGTACATTGTTAGCCCGATTTAAAAGTAAAATTTTGAATTGCTCAATAAATTCTATTTTATTTTCATCCCAGCTTTCCCGGAGAACAGCAACGCAATCATTAGAACAAGTAATTTTTAAGTCGATATTAACGGCTGAACCGGCTTTATAAATCAAATCAATTTTAGGAATACCAACCAGTAAGCTTTCAATGTTTGTGAATGATAAAGTAGGGGTGTTTTGCATGGTGTACATAAGCGAAGTCTTTAAGCGTAAAAGTGTTTTGGTGATTGATTGATTATATAAATATATACTTTTTTTATCTAAAAAGATACATTTTGTATACATTTATTTATTCACAAAAACAGGGCTTTTTCTTCCCTTTTGTAATTTTTAGTTTACCTGGTTCAGGTCGCGTTTGAAACGCAAGCTGGTTATTTTAGAACTCCCATAAACTTTTGGGGTGGTTTTTTCCTACACTTAAGCAAACTGCTAAGCGGGAACGGTGCTCATTAACCCATGACATCCACCTGTAGTTAGGCAGTGAGACAGCTAAAATTAATCAGCATGGATGAGAATCAAGTAGGGGAGGCGCTGGAAGTCTTAACAGGTGTGCCTGCACCAGTAACAGTATTTATTATCAAAATAGTGCCTTGGAAGTGGGTAGGTGTATGAATCTGGAAGGGGTTCAAAGCTTTATTACCTAAAAAGAAAAAGCCAAATCCGGCACCATCAATGCCGGTACCAGTATTACCACCGGTGCCGCCGATAGTAAATCATGGAACAACAATCATTAATTATGGAACTGTAAACTACTACAACCATACGCAACCGCAATAGCGCCAAAGGTGTCAACTCTCCAGGCTCAAACCTCAGGTCTGGAGAGTTATTTTACTCATTTACCATGCGGCCACTGCCGTTACGGGTTTCGGTGATCCAGTCGTAAAAGGATTGGTAGTTTTTGGCTATGAAATAATGCCCACCGGCTGATTCTACTTTACTTTGAGGGGCTTCCTGGTACTCGCTTTGTTTGTCGCGGCCAATCTTTATTTCAATAGAATAATGGATGCCATCTAAAACACCATGAACATCGGCAGTACCTTTCCTGGTAGTACTCTTGGTAAACAGACCTATTTTCTCATTGTACTGGCCTTAGATATTAATGCAGACCGCGTAACCGCCATTTAAATTAAAGTACTCCAGAATGCATTTGGTAAGCTCGTTCGAAGTTGTGTCCGATAATTTAGGCCGGACGATGCCAAATGCCGGAACATGGGGGTACTTCTTTATTTTAGCTTGGTAGGCCTGCTCAGCAAGCAATTTAAGTGCATTCACCCGGCTCTCAAATTGGTTTATTCTACCATAAGGCACGAAATATCAGTAATACGTAATAATTAATAGCTATTAAATAATAATTAATAAATAATACGTATTTATTTAAATTGCCATAATATAAAAAAACATGGTTAAATTCTGACATTAATACGAATTTGAATTATTTATCTTCATTCCTCACCCTATTTAGAGATTTGTACCGATTGTTAAATTTCCCGCTCATAACCTGATAAGATGGTCTTATCCTCATTCCAGGTAAAGCCATTATCCAAATAGGATTGTACCAGTTTCTCATAATCCAAAAATTTTGACATACTTTTTAAATCTTCTAGGGTAAAATGAGTTAAAACTTTATTAATTCCCTGGATAGTTACCTTTGAAGGTTTGTATTTTACCGGTGGAGTATCCGGAAACAAAGAGCCCTGGTTAGTTATCTTCTTTTTGGATTTTACTTTATTGGCTTTGCGCTCAGCCGCTAGTTGCTTGGCGGTGCCATCAAAAATAAACTTGATCGAAGTAATTTTTTTACCAGTTTTTTCTTCCAGGTATTCAAAGGCTAGTGGGTTTTCCGGCGATTCCGGCGTTTTTTGAATTTCGGCAAAGGCCGGCAGCAGTACAAACCTCTTAAAATCATACAGTCGGTCATACTTTACCTCCTTCCCGCACAGCAAATTCTTAAGTTCTTCCATCGACTCCTCATACACCCCTAATGTTTCGTAACTTTTTAAAAGCCAGTATAACCGGTGGGCTGCCCCGGTTTTGAGTTCCATTAAGTGCTGCACCTCCGCTAAGGTATAATGCTCTTTTAATTGGATGAGAAAAGGCCGGATTGTTTGGGACCAGATACCCGTAATTACGCCGGTGCCCTTATCAATCCCTAGATAATCGACGAAAGAGTATAACTTGGTGCCGCGCTTCCGGTCGGTCTCTGAGGCTTCAATGTATTTTGTCATCAAAGCTTTACAAGCATTTTCAACCATCTCGTAAGCGGTGCCGCCGGTATGGGGGGTAACCGATGACATCGGTATTTCAATAGGTTTAAAATCCGAGTCATCTTTGTGAATCCCCGCCAGCATTAAAGTAAATATACGGGCTTCCACGGCGCCAAATGAAAGATGGCTTCGAACAATAAAATTACCTTGAGCTACTGTTTTATTACTTTTGGCCAAGCCTGTTGTATTTTTATCCGACATAATACAGGTTCATTACTTAGTAAATATAGATAATATCTACTAAAAGACGAATAAAAAAATTTAGTTTTCGTCTTTTATTTCTCAACGTCAGGAATCTCGTTGCAAATCGTCATTTTTCTCGCTCTAGTCGTTACTTTTCTCGTTTATTTCGTCATTTTTCTCGCTTGTTTCGTCATTTTTCTCGTTTTATACCAGTTCAATTAGTTTATTATCAAGTATTTACCGTCCTGAATACTTTAGAATACTTAATTAGAATACTTTTTAAATTAAAGAATGATATTTTTAAATTTTAAAACGAGAAAAATGACGATTGTAAAAGGTAGATATATGGGTTATCACTCTAAATAACTGAGAAAAATGGCCTGAATAAGCAATTTGACTGCCCGGATCGTCATTTTTCTCGTTTTTATAACTGCTGGAAAGTATGGTAATCCTAGATTTATCGACGAGAAAAATGACGATTTACGTGGCAGGTTGATCTAAAACCGGGCTTAATGCTGCCAATTGCAACAAAACGGAGCAATAAATACATGATTGAATATTCTAATCGTCATTTTTCTCGTTATTTCTCCCATTGGGTAAACCCGCCTGTATGCCTTTTATCAATTTTTTAGAAAAAAACGGCGGTTTTGATATTCATCTTCACGACAGTTAAGGGCTCATTTCCGCAATTTCTTCTGCCTCTTTTTATCGGATTTTAGATGATGTTTAAGTAATTCTGCAAATTCCTGGGGGCGGTTAAAATCAGATAAAACTACATCAAGCAAGGGAGAAGCATTATAATTTTTTACAAAACCATCCGGTATAATGATATCATTATTACCATAGGCTAAAGGAGTTATGTATTTATTTTTAGCCTGGCACATAGCTATTCAGATTTAGATGGTACAACAGTATTTAACACTACAATGGAGTATCCCGAGATAATGCCATTTCTGATTCCTCTTAAAGCCCCGTACATACGGCGTAAGTTATCGGTCATTTTACATCCGGTTAAAGCCACATAGTCAACGATAAAGGCCATACTTTGATCTAAGGCCTGAGCAACCTCTTCTGGCATTGAATCTTCTACAATCGAATGCAGTAATGGAGTGGCGTTGAATTCTACTTCGTGGTGGCCGCAGTAATAGGTTGTATTCAGGAATTTAATATTTATATCATCCCAATTATTATCTAGAAGATCAATTGTGTAGCCAGATTTTCTATTTTTTAGTTTTTCGATTGCCTCCTGGAAAGTTAATAAGGTTGCCCTATTATCTTCCAGTAAGTAAAGGTAGTAGTGCAGCTCTTCTTCGCTTATTTTCTTATCATCAAAAGATTTACGTGCTAAAGTTTCTAAGTTTTCACGTGTATTTTGCCAAAGGTTTTCAGCTTCTTTAGCAATGATTTCTTTAGCTGGATGATTGATTTTTTGACTCTGACATCATAATTTTGTGCTGATTATGTTACAATTAGATTAGTGAATTAGGGAGCCTACTTGCCATAGGCTCCTTTTTTTGAGTTGGTTATTAGAGAGGAAAAGGTGCCTAGCCTGGATTGAGCATTAGATTATTCGAAATCATACATTCGTACATAAACCTTTTTACATTCTAAGCCTCTGGCATTTTCATTAATGTCTGCCATAATCCACATTCGGTAAACTCCGTCCAGAATATTCCCATTGCGGTCCAAGCATATAGGATTAGCCTTATCGAACCCAACAGCATTGGAGTTGCCTTTTGAGTTGCTACCTTTAGGCGGACAGCGAGTTAAGCGAAAAATCAATAACTTAACCGTATATCACAAGAAAGAAGAAAATTCGACAAAGAATTCAAGCGGATGACCGTGGAGCTCAGCAAGAACCGGGAGAATTTCAATGACTTGGCCCAGGAACTGGGTATTCGGGTAGAGCTCATCTATCGCTGGCGCACTGAGTTTTTAAAGAAGGGGGAAGGTAGTTTTCCGGGGCATGGCAAACCGAAACACACTCCGGAGGAGGCCGAAATAGCTCAGTTAAAGAAACAACTCCGAGAGGTGGAGTTGGAAAGGGACATCTTAAAAAAGGCCATCCGCATCTTCTCCAGGGGAGACGGGAAACCTACCGGTTTATAACCGATTACCGCCCCAAATTTCCGGTTGAGAGGATGTGTAAAGTGTTCCAAGTGAGTAGAAGCGGCTACTACGAGTAGTGAGAATCTGCTGAATCGCAACTTCCTGTCTACTGTCAGTGGCCAGGCCTGGGTATCAGACAGTACCTATGTCAAGACTTTGACAGGATGGCTCTACCTGACGGTGGTATTGGATCTGGCAGACCGGAAAGTAATCGGCTGGGCACTAAGTGAAACAATGAAAGCCCAGGATACGACCGTGGCTGCTTTAAAGATGGCGATTGGTAACCGACCTATCACTCAGACATTGATTTTTCATTCTGACCGAGGCGTGCAATATGCCTGTGAGGAGTTTAGAAAAGAACTACAGGTTAGCCCCTTGATCCAGTAAAGTATGTATGAGTCGAAAGGCTAACTGTTGGGACAATGCCGTGGCGGAAAGCTTCTTTAAAACCTTAAAAACAGAGTGTATATATGATCACAAATTTGAAAATCAAAAAGGGGCAGCTACCTCCATCTTTGAATTCATTGAAGTCTGGTATAATCGAGAAAGGCTGCATTTTAGCCTAGGTTATCGTACGCTGGCACAAATGGAAAAACTATTAAAACAGCAATCTCTAGCCGCTTAATCTTTTGTCCACTTTTTTTTTGCAAGTCCACTATGAGCATAAAGGAGAGTATATTGAAGATGTTGAGGAGTTTAAAAAATTATTAGTAGGGGCAGAGGCAGAGAATATAAAGAAATATGTGCGGTTCTTCGATTTTAAAAAAATACGTGCTACTTCCTTCTTTTGAAGAAATAGTAAAAATGTTGAACGTAAATTTAACTGAGCTTAAGAAGGGACGGCAAACTACCCGACTTAAGTTTACTTTTAGAATTGGAAAACCCAAGTTTGTTCCTAAGGTGAAAATACCTTTACCTGATTTATTTAATCAACCTCTAGAGCCTGAAAAGACAAAGTGGGAAGGACATCAACTCACCGCATTAAATTTGATGTTAAAGTATGATTTATCTGAAAGGCAAGCAAACTACTTTTTGAGTAAACTAGATTCTTTAGTGATTACTAAAACAATTTCTGATGTTTATGGCAAGAGAAAGTCTGAAGTTCTGGATAAGGATCGAGTAGGAATTATATATAATGCATTGAAAAAGAAAATAGATCCAGCACATCAATGATATAATAGTTGATAATTACATTTTAATTTTACATAACATGGGTCATGAGGCTAGACGAGCTAATCCGCATGGAGCTCCATTTAGTTTTTCTGCTGCTATAGAAACTAATAGATTTTCTTCTTTAACTTTAAAGTATATTCTATAAAGCTCTGTCAATGGCAAAAATGTAGAAGAGGTAAATGATAAAACGCTACGCTATTCACTTAATCCATAAATACCAATCCTATCCCGGGTTGACCCGTTTCCTCTGGCTGTTACCTTACCTGTTCCTGGTAGCGGTACTAATCATTAATATAATAGTCTGGATTGATGGCGCTCCCTGGTATTATAGCGTATTAACTAGCTGGTAGTTCTTTTATGGTAAATACAAGGGAGGTGTTAAATATACAAATATGTGTGGACGTTATTCGGAAGCCAAGGAATTAGCGGAGCTGGCAGAAAGGTTCGACCTGGAATTAGAGGACGGGGAAGATTACCAGACGACTTACAATGCTTCGCCCGGCAGTGTCTTGCCCGTTATTACTAATACGGATCCCAAACATCTTACTTTTATGAAGTGGTGGCTTTTGCCGCACTGGTCGAAAACCCGGGAGTTCCGTTACGAAACCTTTAACGCCAAAGCGGAAGAACTGACCTGGAAACCTTCTTTCCGGTCCCTGCTTACTACTAAACGCTGCCTGGTGCCCGCTACCGGCTTCTACGAGTGGAAAGACATTACTCCTGTGGAGAAAGATATGTTTGGCCAGGTGATCACCAAACCCAAACGCAAGAAAGAACGGGAAATCTATTTCATTAACCTTAAAAAAGAGCATATCTTCAGTTTTGCCGGTTTGTGGGATGAGTGGGTAGATCCGCAGTCGGGAGAAGTGATCCGCACTTTTTCCGTGATCACTACGGCCGCTAATGAACTGGTCAAACCCATTCATCCCGACCGCATGCCGATTATTTTACCGCGGGAAGCAGAAAAGTACTGGCTCGATACGGGCCTTTCCCAAGCCGAAGTACTTAACTTGCTGCAGCCCTACGAAGCTTCCCTCATGCAATCCCAACCTTTAAAAGCCATCGACTGCTTTCCTGTTTAGCCATTATTATTAGTGAATTACACTAAGCATTTTGGTTTTAACCGCAAAAAGCTAAAATATTTCTCAAATATTTAGCTTTTATATATTTATTTACGTTATTGCTAACAATATTAGTATTTAGAAAGTGCTGTATTTAGCTATTTCGTAATCTATGTTGCCGGAGAACCGCACTATTGCCCACTTGGACCAGGATACTTTCTTTGTATCGGTGGAGCGTTTACGCAATTCCCAACTAGCCGGGAAGCCCCTGATCATCGGCGGGCTATCGGATAGGGGTGTGGTGGCTAGTTGTAGTTACGAAACCCGTAAATACGGTGTTCATGCCGGCATGCCCGTGCGGATGGCTAGGCAGCTCTGTGGGGAAGCCATTATCCTGCGGGGCGATATGGAAGCGTACAGTAAGTACTCGGCCGATGTCACGCAGATTATTGCCGAAAAAGCCGACATTTACGAGAAAGCCTCCATTGATGAACACTACCTGGACGTGACGGGCATGGACCGTTTCTTTGGCACTTGGAAGTGGACCAATGAACTGCGAAACCTGATTATGAAGCAAACCGGCTTGCCGCTTTCTTTTGGCTTATCGGTGAATAAAACGGTTTCCAAGATTGCTACTGGTCAGGCCAAGCCTAACGGCACCTTACAAGTGCCGCAGGAGCAAGTCAAACCTTTTCTTTCCCCGCTCTCGATCCGCAAGATTCCCGGTGTAGGGGAAAAGAACTACCAGCTCTTGCGCAACATGGGCGTGCCCACGATTGAAGTGCTCACCATGATCCCGCCGGATGTGATCCGGAAAACCTTGGGCAAAGATGGTTTGAGCATCTGGGAGAAAGCCAACGGCATTGATAACGCCCCGGTGGTACCATATTCAGAGCAAAAGTCCATTAGCACCGAGCGCACCTTTGCGACCGATACGACGGATATTCACTACCTAAATAACTTACTAGTGGCCATGACCGAGAAACTGGCCTTTGAGTTGCGCCAGCAAGAAAAGCTCACTAGCTGCATTACGGTGAAGATCCGCTACGCTAACTTTGATACGCATACCCAGCAGATGATGATTCCTTACAACGCGGCCGATCACATCCTGATCCGCAAAGCCAAAGAACTGTTCCAGAAGCTCTATAACCGCCGGATGCTCATTCGCTTACTGGGTGTCCGGTTGAGCCACTTAGTGCAGGGCTTTCAGCAGATTGATTTATTTGAAGATACTACAGAGCTGGTGAACCTCTACCAGGCCATGGATAAGATCCGTCACCGTTACGGAACGGAAGCGGTGAAACGGGCAGCGGGGTTAACGGGCAAGAAGCTATGATCTGTTTTGTACATTCCTACTACAGTTTGCGTTACGGTACCCTTTCCCCGGAAGAAGTAGTGGCGATGGCGGCTAAACTGGGTTACCAATCAGTGGTGCTCACGGATATCAATAATACCTCCGGCGTTTTCCCATTTATCGCTGCTTGCCGGCAGCAGCAGATTCAGCCAGTGGTGGGCATGGAGTTTCGGCGGGATAACCAACTGCTTTATACCGGCGTGGCTTTAAACCAAGCCGGCTTCCAGGAGTTAAATCAGTTTCTTAGCCACTACCAATTGCAACAGGAACCTTTACCCGACGAGCCATCGGTATTTAACCACACTATTATCATTTATCCAATGGCAGTGGGTACTACCAAGCTTCTCCGGGATAATGAATACATTGGAGTACGCCCCCAAGAACTAAACAAGCTCCAGTTCTCTGACTTGCGGCATCATCCCGAAAAGCTGGTGATGCAGCTGGTATTTACTTACCAGGAAGCCGAAGGCTACGCCTTGCACCGCCACTTACGGGCGATTGACAATAACATTTTGCTGAGCCAACTGACCCCGGCGCACGGCTTGGCGGAGCAGGCGGCCTTTCTCCCGGCTACCCAATTGCGGAAAGTTTATGAGCGCTTCCCGGCTTTAATCCGCAACTTAGAAAAATTGGTAGATCAGGCAAGTTTTTCCTTTGACTTTACTTCGCGGAAGAACAAATTTCTCTTTTCTGCTTCGGCTTACGACGATAAACTGCTCCTGGAGAAATTAGCACGAGATGGACTGCGGCAGCGTTACGGGGAAACCAACCAAGTAGCCCGACAGCGGGTGGAACACGAGCTGGTCATTATTGATAAACTGGGTTTTTCGGCTTACTTCCTGATTACCTGGGACGTGATCCGCTACTCCCTGGGCCGGGGCTTTTACCACGTAGGCCGGGGTAGCGGCGCCAACAGCGTGGTAGCCTATTGCCTGCACATCACCGACGTGGACCCGATTGAACTGGACTTGTACTTTGAGCGCTTCCTCAACCCCAAACGAACCTCGCCACCCGATTTTGATATTGATTACAGCTGGGATGAACGGGACGAAGTACTCGATTACATCTTTAAACGTTACGGCCGGGAGCATACGGCTTTGCTGGGCGCCATGAGTACCTTTCAGCAAAATGCCATCCTGCGGGAACTGGGGAAAGTTTACGGCTTGCCCAAGAGTGAACTCGATAGTTTGGTCGCCAACCCGGCCGCTGGGGCTAATCAAAATCAGTTTACTAAACAGATCTTTCACTACGGGAAATTACTCACGGACTTTCCTAACGTGCGTTCCATTCACGCCGGGGGGGTGCTCATTTCTGAGCAGCCGCTTACCTGTTACACCGCCCTGGACTTACCGCCCAAAGGCATGCCCACCAGCCAATGGGACATGTACGTGGCGGAGAGTATTGGCTTTGAGAAGCTCGATATTTTAAGCCAGCGCGGCATTGGCCACATCAAGGCCTGCGTGCATTTGGTAGAACAAAACCAAAAGCTTAAAGTAGATGCCCACGCAGTAGCCCAATTTAAAACGGACGAGAAAGTGCGGCAACAACTAAAATCCGGCAATACCATCGGCTGTTTTTACATTGAAAGCCCGGCCATGCGCGGCCTCTTGAAAAAACTGCGTTGTGATAACTATTTGTCCTTGGTCGCGGCTAGTTCCATTATCCGGCCAGGTGTAGCCAAGAGCGGTATGATGAAGGCTTACATCGAACGTTTTCATGCGCCAGACAAGATTCAGCACCTGCACCCGGTGATGGCCGAGCAACTAGCCGAAACGTACGGGGTGATGGTCTACCAGGAAGACGTCTTGAAAGTATGCCACCACTTTGCCGGCTTGGATCTGGCTGATGCCGATGTGCTGCGAAGGGGAATGTCTGGCAAGTCGCGTTCTAAGCTGGAGTTTCAGAAACTAGTGGATAAGTTCTTTGCCAGTTGCCGGGAGAAGGGCTACCCGGAAGCGATTACGAAGGAGGTCTGGCGGCAAGTGGAAAGTTTTGCGGGTTATTCTTTTTCCAAAGCGCACTCGGCTTCTTTTGCCGTGGAGAGTTACCAAAGCTTGTATTTGAAAATGTACTTTCCGCTGGAGTTTATTGTGGCCGTGATCAATAACTTTGGTGGTTTTTATCAAACCTGGGTATACGTGCAGGAAGCCCGGAAAGCGGGTGCGCAGATGAACTTGCCCTGCGTGAATAAAAGCCAGTACCTGACGACTATTTACGGGACGGCTATTTTCCTGGGATTAGTGCACCTGCAGAACCTGGAGCAGCAAATAGCCCGGCATATTGTAGCGGAACGGAAAGAGCATGGCGAATACCAGGATTTGGCTGACTTTATTCAGCGCACCCAAATCACGGTGGAACAAATCCAGATTTTGATCCGCATCGATGCTTTCCGTTTTACGGGTAAAAGTAAGGTGACTCTCCTCTGGGAAGCCCTCTACCTGTTAGGGCACCCCAGTAGCCAGGATGGGGCCGCCGTTTTGTTTCAAGTACCGCTAAAACCGTTTTCCCTCCCGGCGCTCACCTACACGCCGGTGGATGCGGCTTGGGATGAACTGGAACTACTTGGTTTTCCTGTGAGCCTGACTTATTTTGATTTGCTTAAAACCAAGTTTCGGGGCGATGTTTTCGCGGTTACCATGGGGCAATACACCGGTAAGAAGGTGCGCATGGTAGGTATTCTCGTCACGACCAAACAAGTTCGCACGATTAAAGGGGAACTCATGCAGTTTGGCACGTTCCTGGACGTGCAAAGCAACTTCTTTGATACGGTCAACTTTCCGCCTTCCTTAAAAGCGTGGCCTTTTAAAGGCCCGGGGGTATACCTGCTCCTAGGAAAGATTGTAACGGAGTTTGGTTTTCCGAGCATGGAAGTAGAAAAGATGGATAAACTTCCTTTTCAGGAAAAACACCAATCAAACGCCGTCGCAAAACTTGTTGACACCACTTGATTTAGAAATACCTTGTACAATTAACCATTTCCAGTTTCCGCGCACTAAGGGAAAGGAAACAGAAACGATAGTCTCACGTCATTATCAAGTGAGAGTAATTTACTTGACTACTTGAATTCGCTTAGCATAGACTTTCCCTTTTGCATATATTAAAGCAGTATACACGCCGGAACTAAGTGCACGAGTATCTAGGTCTAGCTGTTTGGAATTTGTTCGTTGTACGAATACCCGTTGCCCTACACTATTTATCAGGTGTACTTCATCCATAGCAGTTTCGAAGCTTAAATGCAGATATTCCTTTACTGGGTTCGGGGAAGCCCGGAATCCAGCCTGTACTGGTTCTTCCTGGGGTAAGGTTACCTCTTCCTGTTTTTTCGGTTCTACTTCTACCTGGTCTTTGATGGTAATGACAAACTTAGATTCGTAGGTAAGGTTTTCCTTGTCCCGGACTTGCAGGCGGATGTGGTAGCTGCTTTTAGTTTCGTAATCAAAGGAAATAGCAGCCCGTAGTTCGTTTCCGGCAAGAGTAAAGGCCGCATTATCTTCATCGCCAGCACCGGCAACTAACCGGTAAGTGTGCTGATCCAGCGTATCTTCATCCATCACGGAAAGGAGGCCAACAACAGCTCCTGGTAAGTTATTTTCTTCTATTGCAGAGGGGGAGAGCACAATACCCAAAGGCGCCTCATTGATTTCCTTGACCGGGATAGCAAAAGCTTTCTCCAGTACCCCGCCTCTCTGGTCATCAGTCCTTACCCGGATGTGATAAATGTTTTGAATTTCGTAATTAGGCCAAGTGTGTATCTCTAGTTCATTTCCTATAATGAGAAATTTATCATTATCCGCATCACCTTCTCCGGGGACTAAGTAGTAGATGTGTTCTTCTTCGGCATCGGCATCAATGGTGGTAAACTTGCCCACGATGCCGGCAAAGTTTATGTTCTCCGTGATGGAGCCGGAAAAGAGAATAGCAGTGGGCGGCGCATTGGCTTCCAGTTGCCAGGTGCGCCTGCCAGGATTGTTACTGCTTGACAGAAAGAAAGGGAAGGCTTTAAAAGAAAATATTACCAGTAAACCCAAGAGAATGATTCGGGTAAAGCGTGTTTTCATGCAGCTTGCTTTTTTATACTTATACTGGCTGAAGGCACTAACTGCCTATTTGCAGGCATTATTTCATCTTTAATGAATCGTCAATCCAATAATTATCTAAGTTTAGTATAATGAGAAACTAGGTGAGCAAACCTCAGGTAAGAATTTGTTCAGTTCCCTTTAATCAAGCGGAGCTAATTCATTTAGAATAATCCATTTCTTCCGGGCTGAATGATATTATTTCTCAAAGCATGGGTTATGAGGCTTGCTGAATCGAAAAAATTAAAAGCTCTCGAATACACGTTAGAACTTGTTAACGTTTATTCGAGAGCTTTTTGGTGGATGCTAGCAGGTAAAATAAGAAAATAAGCTTTACCCGTTCTTTACCGTAGTTATTGCTTTATAAACTTCAAGATCTGTTGATCTTGCCCGGTTTGCAGGTATAACATATATACCCCCAGTGATAGGGAGCTTACGGGTATTTCCAAGGTGGTCGTATCAAGCAGTTGATAGGTGTTGTACTGGTATTTTACTCCGGTTACATCCGTAATGTAGGTGCTTATCTGCGGCACGGGTTGAGGTAGCTTTACTCTTATTCTATTGGTTGCCGGGTTGGGATAGAGTTGTACAGGGAATGATTCTTTGGTCTCGGCTACTGCCTGGCGAGCTCCAGCGGTTACCGGCACCACCTCAATAGCAGCTATACTGGCTTTATCCACTAGGGACACAAAGTTTAGATTGAGCATCCCATCTTTAACCATGATGGTCTTGGAAGCTACGATGGCTTTTTTAGCACCGCCCGCGGCAGCGTAGATATCATAGTTGGTGAGCCAGCTTATTCCCTCCGCGCTTACATTAAACTTGCGCCGACCACTAGCAGTAAATGCTAGTTCTACCAGGTGCAGCTTTACCGTGTAGGTACCATTACTAACAGGAACTGCGTAAGCAAAGCGGCCCCCAGTTACTTCCGCTTTGCGGGTAGTTTGGTAGAGCTTATCATCTTGGGTATTGGCAATAGCTGCGGTAGAAGTCGTGATACTAGTGGCGCCGCTAAAGTAAGCATCCGCACTAAAACTCCCCATACTCGTGTTCACCGCATTGCCGCCGCTGTTCAACCGAATGGTACTCACCGTGGCTGATTCGATCAGGAGTTGAGGGGGATGTAGGGTATTCTCCCGACTGTTAAATTCCAGTTTTCTGTTCTGATTAGCTACATCCTGCAGTATCAGGCTTACGGTTCTATCACCCGCTAGCTGCGTTTGTACAAAACTAGTAACATCCCATTCGTAATACTGTGCTTGATTAGTCACCGCCACGGTACTTAAAGCAGGAGTAGTGGCCAGCGGGGCATTGTGCCAGGTCAAGCCGGTTTCGGTCCAGTTATCCGGCTCTATTCCGAAAACGGCAGTCGTAATCCCATTGTTGTTTTCCGTATTGCGGCCATAAATCCGCAGTTTTGCCGAACGTACACTATTTACCTGCTCCAAAGAAAACTTTAAATAAGTAGAACGGGCATAACCGTTTTGCTGATTGCCCTTCACTACTAAAGCCGGAGCCTGCCCAAAGTTGGAATCAGCATAGCTACCATTATGCACATAAGTATCCGCAACGGGTGACAAAGGAATTGAGGATTGGTTCCCCGTAACCGAAATAGCTACGGTGGTTACCGCCGAGGTTTGGCAACCCCAGGTCGCGGTAAAGGTAAACGAATCACTGCCGGTAAAGCTCGCTTGGGGCAAGTAGGTGTAATTGGCCCCGGAACCGGTCAAAGTGCCGTGCCTGGGTGGACTCTGAATTGTGTAGGAGAGGGGTGAGCCCGGAGCGGAAGCTTGAAGCGTAATAGGTTTTGCGGTGTTAGCTAAAACCGAAATATTCTGGGAAGGAGCAATTGGGTTCGCTTTTTGAACCACCAGGTTCCCGCCGGGGTTAGCGCCATCACTACTGGGATTAAAGTGCCTTAATACGGTAAAAGCACCATCCGAATTGATTTTAAAAATCGTGCCGGCGTTGAAGGTGCCGCCTCTACTTGTCATCCCGTAAAAGCTACCATCCGATCCCTGTACTAAGTCTGCGGAAGGATTACCCCCATCTACGGTATAATCAAAATCATGGAGCACGGTAAAAATACCACCAACAGAAATCTTAAAGATAGTGCCGGCATTGTCTGTCCCTTTCCCTCCCGTGGACGTCATACCATAGAGGTTACCATTCCGGCCTTGCAATAAACTGCCGGAAGGTCCCCTTCCATCCGTCGCTGCCTTGAAATGATGCAGTACCGTATAAGTTCCGGTTGCCGTTACCTTGAAGATGGTGCCGCTTTTATTTATTCCTCCGTATGTAGTCATGCCGTAGAAATTACCATCTTGGGCTTGGATTAAATTGCCATGAGGACTTGAACCTATTTTGGAATCAAGTTTTTTCAATACAGAGAAGGTGCCGTCCGGAGTCATTTTAAAGATCGTGCCACCAGGCTCATTCGGATTGGTGCCACCTTCGGAGGTCATGCCATAGAAATTGCCATCCTTCCCTTGCACCAAACTACCGTATGGTTTTCCTCCCTCCGTATCCGTTTTAAAAGGATGAAGCACCGTTAGAATTCCTGCGGGGGTAACCTTAAAGATGGTACCGCCATAATAGGTGCCGCCATAACTCGTCATGCCATAGAAATTGCCATCCTTGCCTTGAATTAAATCTCCCGCTGGCGAATTACCGGTTGTATAAGGATCAAAAAGCGCTACAGCGGAGAAGTTCCCGTTGCACGTTTTAAAGATCGTACCGGCCATCCCATAGTAGCTTCCATCCTGGGCCTGGACCAAGCTCCCACTGGGTGATAGAGGATTAGAAATATCCGGAAATTCAGCCAGCACCGAAACAATACCGGAAACAGTTATTTTGAAAATACTTCCACCTCCCCGAGCCCCATCCTTATGGGCCATACCGTAAAAGTTGCCGTCTTCATCTGGTACCAAGCTGCTATTATGTCGGAATGGTAGTGATTGACGTAAAGGACTAATCACAGAAAATACCCCCGCTGCTGTAATCTTAAAATAAGTTCCCAGGTTTTTGGTGCCGCCATTAGCCGTTATCCCGTAGGCACTCCCATCCCGGCCTAATACTAAACTACCCTGCGGATTAATCCCATCCGACAAGCTCAAATGCCGCAAAATGGAGAAGGTGCCATTAAGAGCAATTTTAAATGCCGTACCGTATTTGTTTTGGCCTCCTTTAGAAGTTAACCCAAACAAATAACCATCCTGGCCAAATATTAAACTACCACATGGCTTTCCTCCGTCGGAGGTCGGATCAAAATGCCGTAAAACGGAGAAGGTGCCTTCCGGAGAGATACTAAATACAGTTCCACTTTTATATTTTCCCCCGGCTGTAGTCATACCGTAAAGCTGACCATTGGAACCTTGAACCAAATTGCCATACGGGGTTCCACCGTCCGTAGCAGAATTGAAATGGTGTAATAAGGTAAACGTTCCGGTTGCTGTTATTTTAAAGATGGTTCCAGCATTATTCTTGCCCTTCATTTGAGTCATGCCGTAGAAACTACCATCAGCACCTTGCACCAGGCCTCCTTTTGGTTGTGCGCCCTCGTTGTAATTAAAATTAAAATGATGTAGTACAGTAAATTTTCCTTCCGGAGTAATTTTAAAGATGGAGCCATTATAATAATTACCACCTCTATTGGCCATGCCATAAAAGTTGCCGTCTGCACCCTGCGTTAAACTTCCTTGAGGATAGCTTCCATCATAGTAGTCTCGGAGATGCTTTAGAATCGTTATCTTGCCGGAAGGAGTCATTTTAAAGATAGTTCCGCATTGGTAGGTACCTGACATTTGAGTCATACCGTAAAAATTGCCATCCATACCTCTGCAAAGATTTTCGGATGGCAAATAACCTGATACCTCAAATGATTTATGGACTGTGAAGTCGGAACCACTACTTTTTATGCTAAAGGCTGTACCAGAACCTTGTGCTCCGCCTTGAGGAGTTAACCCCAGCAGAACATCTTGGGCGAAAGAACCCGGTCCCCAAAAACAACTAAGAACCAGCAACAATAACCTCCACGTTCTGGTCTGGAGGGGCAATTCAAAAAAAGGCCAGCGGTTAAGGATAAAAAAGGTACGAACCAAGCCTATGAGGCCTGGTTTGCGTGGTAGTAAATTGTGGTTCAAGGGTCGTTTAATTAGGGGGTGCTGAAATTATCGAAATGTTTTTGTCCTCATTCTTTCTTATAAAAACAAAGAATTACTTCCACTACCTCAGGGATGACGCAACCGAGGTAGAAACTAGAAGTAAATGTAGTAAATATTTAATATATAGTGTTTATCTATTATGATTAATAGTTTGTCTATTGTGATTAATAATAGCTGTTGAGAGGAGAGGTTAAATCAGAAAAGTATTTTATAAAGAACTGGCCTAATAGCTATTATTTAGAATGGTCTATTACCAAATTATAGTGGAGGACATTTTTTAACTATGATGCCCATTTTCTTAATAAGTAGGTAGTTCTATTGAACATAAAAGTGGTTATAAGCCAAGCTGAAAGTTCTGGCTATTTAAGTCTAAGTTTAGAAATAAAAGCTAATTTTTATTTCTAACAGTTAAGTGCTACTTACTTAAAAGAAATATAAAAACGGCGTTTTGGCGAACTAGTAAACCTATATAAAACAACTTTTGTCCAAAAAGTAGTTGGCTATATTACTCATTAGCTATCTAAGATGGCATTTTCTCCGTAAAAAGAGGATGCTTGATCTAATTAACTTTACGTTTTTCAAAAACTCCTCTAAATATAGCTTCAACAGTGGTTCTATTCACCTTGAAAAGCAATCAGGTACTTAATAAGGATATAGAGGAAAATAAATGAAAGATACGAAAAAATGCCCCCACTGCGGTCAATGGTCCCACTGGAATCAAAATCCTGAAGACCGGTGTGAACATTGTAGAAATCCGTTAGATCCCATTACTTTAAATCGGCAACAAGCTAAATACGACCTTCAGCAACAAGAAAAGCAGCGTTTTTCCCTTGATTTAATCCGGATTAATCCGGATGATTCTTGGTTTATTCGGTTCACTAAGAAAGTTGGATTAGGTTTTCAGCTGATATTTGTAGCCATCATTACTTTTTTTATATGGTTTATCGCGTTTGTGGCCGCCTAAGTTAGTCAACTTTCAATCCTATTTTCTTAGGGTTAGGTGTTATTTATATAAAACATCAAAGTTGACACTGCCACGATCTAGATGGATCCAGTACTGCCTGGAAGATTTGCTCTGTCTACTATTAATCCTTATTTATAGTTTTCAAGGGCAAAAATTGGCTTAGCAGGCATCCCAGACAATATAAATTGGCAACTGAGCCTCAGTATTAATCTAGATTTTATTTCTAATTCTTATATGTAGTATGAATGAGTAAACTAAGAAGTAACACATACAAGTCTTTAGGACTGGAGGTAAACGGGCCGGTATTCTGGTCCTCTATTGTTTTTCTGGTAATCAGCATAAGCTTGGTGCTTATTTTTCAGCAGAGTGCTGAGGCTATTTTCAGCAAGGTGCAAGCGGCTATTACGACTAACATGGGTTGGCTTTTTATCATTAGTGTGAATATTTTCGTAGCCTTTTGCCTGTTTGTGGCTTTCAGCCGATTTGGTTCCATCAGGTTAGGCGGTAAAGCTGCAAAACCGGAGTTCACCACCTCGGCCTGGTTTGCGATGCTCTTTAGCGCCGGCATGGGTATAGGTTTGCTTTTCTGGAGCATCGCCGAGCCAATTAACCATTTCCTGACCCCGCCGCTTGAGGAGCCGGGCACCCCCGCTGCCGCCCGGCAAGCGATGAATTTTACTTTTCTGCATTGGGGAATGCACGCTTGGGCAATTTATGCTCTGGTGGGGCTCGCGCTGGCCTATTTTACCTATAACCGGCAGCTACCGCTAACGGTGCGTTCTGCCTTCTATCCATTTTTAGGCGAGCGGATTCATGGCGTTGTAGGACACATCATTGATATTCTGGCCGTAATCGCTACGCTTTTTGGTCTGGCTACCTCCCTCGGTTTTGGAGTACAGCAAATAGCGGCTGGCCTGAATCATGTTTTTCCTGCCATTCTAAATAATATTACCACCCAGATAGTACTTATTATTATTATCACTGGTATTGCCACTGTCTCTGTCGTAACCGGGGTAGATAAGGGGGTCCGTATTCTGAGCGAATGGAATATTCGCATTGCCTTGTTTGTTCTGGTGGCTGTAGTACTGTTGGGGCCAACGGTTTTTATTTTGGGTTCCTACGTGCAGAACACCGGCTCTTACATCGGCAACTTTATGCAATTATCGTTCTGGAATGAAGCGTACTCCAATAAAAATTGGCAGGGTACCTGGACAGTTTTCTACTGGGCCTGGTGGATCTCCTGGGCGCCGTTTGTGGGTATATTTATTGCCCGAGTATCTAAAGGCCGCACTATCAAAGAATTTATTCTTGGCGTGCTCATTGCTCCTTCCCTTCTTTGTTTCTTATGGATGACTGCTTTCGGAAGTACGGCCCTGCGCGAAACTCTAGCAGGCAACACGGCTATTGCTGATGCGGTGGCAGCGGATATTTCTACGGCCCTGTTTATATTCTTTGAACAGTTGCCTTTCTCTACCTTTCTATCCGTAGTTGGCGTGCTGCTGGTAACGGGCTTTTTTGTGACTTCCTCTGACTCTGGCTCGTTGGTAGTGGTAAGCCTTACTTCGGGTGGTAACCCTAATCCGTCGGTAGGCTTACGTGTTTTCTGGGCGCTGGCCGGTGGGGCGGTGGCTGCCGTACTCTTGCTTGGCGGTGGCTTACAAGCCTTGCAAACGGCAGTTATTATTACGGGTCTACCTTTTGCCATTATACTTTTGCTGATGTGTTACAGCCTGTACCGTGGGCTGAACGAGGAAGCCGAAGAAGAAGCAAAACTGGGCCAGGCACAAGAGCGTAAAGCTTATCAGCAGCTAGTAGCCGAAATGCTGACCAAACGTGCTCAGAAACAGGATTCCGGCGTGTCTGAAGCCAAGAAAAATACTATCACTCCCCAAACCTCGATGCCTTATGATCACGATTGACGCCATGATGGTCTGCCTGGACCTGAGCGACATTGACGAGAAGCTGGTTGCCTTTACCCGCTCCCTTTGCGAGCGACTGGAGGTGCGTAAAGTTTACTTTGTGCACAACATTAAAGTATATGAACTGAGCGATGATTTTAAAGAGTGGTTCGGAGACGTTGACCTGGCCAGTGAGGTGGAAGGTAATATCCAGGATATTGTGGCGGAGCATTTTGGCACCATTACCGACCATGAAATACTCGTTAGCCAAGAGCCAAACACCGAGGTAATACTTGCCAACCTGGTAAAACGCTATCATATCAAACTTACGATACTCGGAAAGAAGATGAGCAACAAAAGCTCCGGGGCTTTGGGCACAAAACTGTTGCGCGTACTGCCGTGCAGTGTGCTGGTTTTTCCCGAAACGGCTAGTCTTTACATACGAAAAATGCTGGTGCCAATAGATCTTTCTGATACCTCGGTGTACGCAATCCGTTTAAGTAAAAACCTTTCGGACCAATTCGGGACCCAGCTGGAGATTATGCACGTGTACCGCCTTCCTAGTCAGTTTTTTCCGTTAATCTCAGAGGAAAAAGCCGTTTCAAAAGCGGAAGAGGTGGTAAAACAGAAATTTGCTGATCTGCAGAAAAGGCACCAGGAGATCGCCCGGATTCCTTATACGTTAGTAAGAGCTGCCAATAAAAGTATAGCAGAACGCATTACCTTGCACTTGGAAAAAGGAGGTCATGATTTGCTGGTGCTGGGCTTAAAAGGCAATAACCCGCTGCCTTCGCTGAGCCTGGGCAGCGTGCCTACGGAGCTGTATAACACCAACATCAACGTGCCACTTTGGCTCGTATATTCAGGAGATGTTATTAAATAAATTAAAAACAAGGTGGTGATTACTTACCTGATAAAACAACTTTCAGTTATAACTAGATTATTTTCTTAACCAATATCCTATCCTGATTTAGTTAGAATCCTGTTAGCCATTCGGCACTTTTTTCGTAGTATTGGTCATGACATCATTAATTAACCTGACTTCGTTTAAAGAATTTGTAAAATCCGGATCAGCGGGCGGCCTTCTTTTGATGCTGTTTTTGATCATTTCTTTGGGTATTGCTAACTCTCCTTTAGGTTCCACATTTGAAAATTTCTTAGCGCAGGAAATTGGCTATCACTCCGAGCACCTGCATTTACGCTACCCCGTGTTGCTCTGGATCAATGATGGTTTAATGGCCATTTTTTTTCTCTTAGTTGGATTAGAAATAAAACGGGAGTTAGTGGAAGGAGAACTAGCTTCTTTCAAACAAGCTATTCTCCCGGTGTTCGCCGCTATCGGGGGAATGCTCGTGCCAGCGGGATTCTACGCCTTGGTTAATAGTGGCACCCCCACCGCTCCGGGTTGGGGTATCCCCATGGCCACCGATATTGCTTTTGCTATTGGTATTATTTCACTATTAGGAAGTCGAGTACCTGTAGCCGTGAAGTTGTTTCTGACCGCCTTGGCCATCGTGGATGATCTAGGTGCCATCCTGGTTATTGCCCTGTTTTATTCCACGGAGTTGCATCTGGAATTCCTGTTGTACGCGGGGGGAATTATGGTTTTACTCATTAGCTTTAATTTATTCGGGGTTAAAAAACTCATCTTCTATTTGTTGCCCGGGGCCTTGATGTGGTATTTTGTTCATCATTCCGGGGTGCACGCTACGATTGCGGGAGTTTTAACGGCTTTAACCTTGCCCACCACGCCCGATGACACGGAATCTCCCCTAGAAAAATTAGAGCACGCGCTAACCAAGCCGGTAAACTTCTTCATCATGCCGCTGTTTGCGCTAGCGAACACCAACATCCGGTTGGAGCCGGATATGCCCGAGGCACTTGCTCATCCTTTGGGCTTAGGAATTGTGCTGGGACTGTTTCTGGGTAAACCCATTGGTATTACCTTGTTCTCGTGGCTCTCGTTAAAACTGGGCCTAAGTTCTTTACCAGCCGGTATCCGGTTGCGGCATTTACTGGGAGCCGGGATGTTGGGCGGTATCGGATTTACCATGTCCATCTTTATTGCTTTGTTATCATTTGATGATATTGATCTCCAAGCGGAAGCAAAGTTCTCGATTTTAGTGGCTTCGGTATTAGCGGGATTCATCGGTTTTTTGTTTCTCCAGCAACTCTCCAAAAAGCAGTAATAAAAAAAATTAATGCGAACATCATTCCGAAATAGAATACAGGTATTTATCACGGAAAACCGGCTAAAACTACTTGGCTTTACCAATCATGCCTTGTTCTATTTAAGTTTAATGGGGTTAGTTGTTTTTATATACGATACCGGTTTTATCCACCAAGCGAACACCAAGGCCCAGCTAAGTTCTTTTTATAGCTTTTATACTTTCACCATCTTTCTTATTCTAACCTGGCGCATCCCATTGATGGATAAGCTTAGTATCCGGCGCGGCTGGTTTTGGTTAGAATACCTGCTTATTCTAGTGCTGATCCTGGGTTTAATACTGCAGTTGTTTTCCCATCATTTACCAGCGGGTAGCAACTTGATGATCCGCTATTTTAAGAACAACTTCTTTACTTTCGTGGTTATCTCCTACATCTTCTTAATGGAGGTGTCCCGCCGGACCTTGACTTTGTACCAGGTGCGTTTTAATCCGGCTTTGCTTTTTATCGCTAGTTTTATTCTTCTCATATTCATTGGAGCTGGCTTGTTAATGCTGCCCCGTGCCACCTTTGCCGGGATAGGCTTTATAGACGCTTTATTTACGGCCGCTAGCGCCGTTTGCGTTACCGGATTAATCGTGGTAGATACAGCTACTTATTTTACTCCTTTTGGGAAACTTATTATTATCATCCTAATTCAATTGGGTGGATTAGGCGTGATGACTTTTACCAGCTTTTTGGGGTTGCTCCTGCAGCGCAGATCTTCCTTTCAGAACCAGCTCTTTTTCCAAGATCTGGTAAACGAAGAGAGCATAGGCCAAACCATGCATGCCATTGCCAATATTATTAAGATTACGCTTTTAATTGAGTTCATCGGAGCAGTGCTCATTTTTAGTAGTATTGATTCTCTCGCCATAAAAGATTTAGGCGACCGGATTGCTTTTGCCTGTTTTCACTCCATATCTGCTTTTTGTAACGCGGGTTTTTCTACCCTCACGGATGGGCTCTATGATAATCGTTTCCGGTTTGCCTACGGATTACAATCCGTTATTATGATTTTGATTGTACTAGGAGGGATTGGCTTTCCAGTTATTTGGAATATGTACCGTTACGGCCGACAAAGCTTTGTCGGCTGGTACCGGAAAATATTGCACCAGCAGCCTTACAAACATTCTTCGCACATTATAAGTGTTCACACCAAGATTGTTTTGGTTACTACGGCCTGGCTCATTGTTGGGGGCACGGTTCTTTTCTGCGCTACCGAGTATACCAATACGCTGGCAGAACATACCGGAGTAGGCAAACTCTTTGCTTCGTTATTTGGATCCATTACTCCCCGAACGGCTGGTTTCAATACCGTAAATATGACCCAGCTGCGAGTAACTACTATTTTAGTTTATTTGTTATTGATGTGGATTGGTGCTTCCCCCGCTTCAACTGGTGGGGGCATTAAAACGACTACCTTGGCGGTTGCTATCTTAAACACCATAAGCATCGCTAAAGGCAATGTCCGCCTAGAGCTATACCGGCGGGAAATTAAAAGCAAATCCGTGCGACAAGCTTTTGCCGTCATGCTGCTTTCGTTTTTGATTATTGGATTAGCTACGTTTCTCATTCTGGTTTTTGACCCGGCACTGGTACCGGTAGAAGTAGCCTTTGAAGCTTTTTCGGCGTATAGTACGGTGGGATTGAGTATCGGTGTTACCGCTAAACTGAGTACAGTAAGTAAGTTTATTGTGATTTTGACGATGTTATTAGGCCGGGTGGGTACTTTTACCTTAATTGCTAGTATGCTCACGCCGCATAAATCACTCAACTACCAGTATCCCGCCGAAAGCATTATTATAACATAACGCGTAGACGAGCTGCCATTATGAGATTTATTGTGATAGGATTAGGTTATTTTGGTTCTTCCCTTTCGGTTAAGTTAACCGAGATGGGACACGAAGTCATTGGGGTAGATCATGACATGGCCAAAGTTAACCTGCATAAAAATCACATCACGCATACGGTGTGTTTGGATGCAAAAGATATGGAGGCTTTGAAAACCTTACCTTTAAACGATACCGATATCGTTATTGTGGGCATTGGAGAAGATTTTGGGGGCTCCGTTATGGCGGTAGCCAATCTAAAACAGCTTAAAGTAAATAAGTTAATCAGCCGGTCTATCTCCCCGTTGCACCAAACCGTACTGGAAGCTATTGGGGTAGACCGGATTATCCGTCCGGAGCAGGAATACGCCGATCGGCTGGCCAAAAGCCTTGATATGCGCGGCTTTATCGACTCGTTTGATATAACGGAAGATTACAACATCATTGAGGCTACTGTTCCGCCCCGGATGGTTGGAAAAACCATAGAAGAAGTAAAATTTCGGAAGAAGTACAATATCAATGTACTTACTATTATTCGTATGCAAGAGACGACTAACATCTTTGGTAAACCGCATCCTAAACCAGTGGCCGTAGGCGTAATTACTCCGGATACCATTTTGGAAGAAGAAGATATATTAGTACTATTTGGCAATTTAAATGATATTGAAAAGTTACTAGCTTATTAGCAGATGCCCACAATTGAATTAAATGAATTAAATAACACTTTCCGGCTCTCTGGTAGCCAAGAAAGAAGAGCCATTAACATCTAAGCGGTTCAGGTACAACAATGGCCAGCGGAAGGTAGTCACTTGACTCTTATGGTAACCGATGAAAAAGAAATTTCCATTCATAGTCAACCATTATACCCCGCTGACTCAGAAAACGCTATTTTCCAAATGAACGAGCAATTTGCGTTTTATGATCATATTTCGATTCAGGTCATCAGCGAACCAGTGCCGAGTGCTTTTCGGGTGGTAATAACTTTTGACTGATATATTAAGAACTACAACTCTTCTCCCGAAAGGCCTACCACGCGTAGAATCTCGGCGGTAAAACCGGCTTTTTGCACGGCATCTTCTACGCTTTGGGGATTCAAGTTTTCCCCGGACACACTCAAAATATTATCCTGACTTTCTGGATCTACTTGCCACTTGCTAATTTCTTGGAGCTGATTGAGCATTGGAGTTACTTGAGCCACTTGTTCGAAGCTTTTTATATTCGTCTTAAATTTTAGTATTTCCATATTGATCTTTGGTTAAGTAATAGTATACCCTTTCTACAAACAAGGGGTTCTGTTAACAGCCTTATTTGTTCCTTAAAACAAGAAAGCTCTTTTAATAATTAGATAAGTATTCTTTAATCACGTAAACTCAAGGAATAAGGATCTTTTAAAATTTATTAAATGGAAAATTCTAGCAGCTATATTGCTGAGAAGGCAGGCATTGTCTCTTTCGTGGGGTTACTCTTAGTAGCCTTATTTTTGTTAATCTGGCACGTGGCTAACTTTTTTCTTCTGGTTTTTGGGGGAATATTGTTTAATGTTTTATTAAGTGCGTTAGCTTACTTTTTACATCGCAAAATCAAGTTGTCGTATACCTTCTCGCTCGTTTTAGTGATTGTAGCATTAGTAATAGTTCTGGGGAGCACGGTTTTGTTACTAGCTCCTACGGTTAGTCAACAGGCCGAAGAATTATCACAATCTCTGCCGCAAGCTTTCCAAAATTTAAAAAATAACCTTTCGGAAACTAAATGGGGGCAACAGCTACTGGCCGGCATTCCTCAAAAACCAGGAAAGTTTCTGTCGAACAACAAAGATGTATTGGGCCAGTTAACTGGTGTTTTCTCTTCCACCCTAAGTGTTTTGGCTAATCTGCTTATTATTATTATCACGGGTATTTATCTAGCCTCCAGCCCGGGTAACTATAAAAATGGGTTTGTTCGGCTTTTTTCGCCTTCTTACCGAAACCGATTGAGCCAGGTATTAGACCAATGTTATGATACGTTGAGCAATTGGTTGTTAAGTCGATTTATATCCATGATTGTAGTGGGAGTAACAACTGCCGTAGGTTTGGCTTTGTTGGGTATTCCGCTACCCATGGTGCTCGCGATTATAGCAGCTTTTTTAAACTTTATTCCCAATTTGGGGCCCTATCTGGCTTTAATTCCCGCACTGCCTTTAGCCTATCTGCAAGGTCCGGATCAAGCTCTTTACGTATTTCTGTTGTACATGGGTATTCAAACCATTGAGGGTTATGTAATAACGCCCATGCTGGACAAAAAACTAGTTTCCATGCCACCGGCTTTGCTTTTGTTTGGTCAGGTATTATTAGGAATTCTGGTGGGAATCAGTGGTATCTTATTGGCTTCTCCGCTAATTGCGGTACTAATGGTGGTAGTAAAGGAACTTTATATTAAAGATTTTCTGGAGAGAAAGAAAAGACCTGTGAGCGCCCCGGAAAACAGCAAAGCAATAAAGTAACAATTAAATATTTTAGAACAATGTTTTTCGATAACTGGTCGCAAATTATAAAGATCCTCCTTACCGGTACGCTGACTTATGTTGGTATTATCGTTATACTGCGCTTATCGGGCAAGCGGACGCTTTCACAAATGAATGCCTTTGATTTTATTATAACTGTGGCATTAGGTTCAACTCTCGCGACTGCCATGCTTTCAAAAGATACTCCTTTAGCTGAAGGATTAACTGGCTTGGCCTTGCTAGTCTTATTGCAGTTCTTAGTTTCGTGGACTTATGTACGAATTCCTTTTTTTGCCCGGTTTATAAAGTCGGGACCAAGATTATTATTTTACGAAGGGGAATTCAAAGAAGAAGCCATGAAGGAAGAGCGGGTGGAACGGGAAGATTTACTACAGGCAGTTCGCAGTCAAGGTATTTTATCTCTTGATCAAATTATCGCTATTGTTTTAGAGACTAACGGTAAATTTAGCATTATAAAGAATTCTAATCAGCAATCTCATTCTACTTTGCAAAATGTTAAAAAGGATTAATCTTACATTATTCTCGTTTTTTTGAACTACCGATCAGGTGTCAAAGTAGAAACTATTCTAAACGTAATATTTTGTAATTCGTAATCATAAACGTCTTTTTCAAAGTCATAATTTGACTTAGAACCTCGGGTAAAAAGCCTAACAGAATCTTTGTTAGGCTTTTTAGTTAACCTGTTTTATCTTTATCCTGTGCTGGGTATAATCAGTGTAGGCTTACTTTTTTATAAATATGGTCCCATCTATCTGGTTAAAAGAAAAGTTACAACGAACAATTACCAGTATTGCCTTTTTGCCAGCCATTATAGCACTTTCTTTTCTAGTATTTTCCTGGATCACGTTAGAACTGGATTTTTCGGAGTTAGGTAAAAGCATTAAAGCGCAATGGCAATGGCTTCGGTTAAAAGATGCAAGTACCGCTCGAAACATTATTGCTACAGTAGCCAGTGGAATCATTTCTTTAACGGTGTTTAGCTTCTCTATGGTTATGATTGTGCTGAACCAAGCTGCATCACAATTAAGTAACCGGGTATTAGACAAACTTATTGGTAATCGTTTTCAGCAAGTAGTACTCGGCTTTTATATTGGCACCATTGTCTATGCTCTTTTTCTTCTCAGTACTATCCGGGATGTAGATCAGGGAATTCAGGTGCCTGCTTTAAGTACCTACTTCTTAATATTTTTAACGATCTCGGATATTTTTTTATTTATTTACTTTCTGCATTACATTACGCAATCAGTTAAATACGAAAATATTATTAACCAAATTCATAAGCAAACCAAAGCTGCCTTAGTTAAGGAATGTATAAATAAAACCATATCGGTAGTTACAAATCCCGTAACAGCTGGCTATAAAATTACTGCACCCAAATCAGGCGTTTATCAGGGTTTCGAAAAAAGAACCCTACTGGAAATCTGCGATAAGGAAAATCTGGTCGTTGCTTTTGTTTTTTCTTCTGGTACGTACGTTTTAAAAGGAACACCCTTACTTATTATTTCTAATTCGTCTTCCGTGATTAGCTCAGAAGTAGAAGAAAAAATTATCCAGACGCTAATTATCCAGGCAGGAGAAGTTATACCAGAGAATTCTTACTATGGTTTCAGACAATTGATGGAAGTGGCAATCAAAGCATTAAGTCCCGGTATTAATGATCCGGGTACGGCTATTCTGAGCTTAAATGCTCTCGCGGATTTGTTAGCATACCGAATGGAGAACTTGCCGGATAGCAGGATAAGAAACACAACTGGACTAGTTCGAATTTATCTGAAAGAAAGAACTTTTGAGGAAATATTCTTTAGCTGTATTTTACCAATATGGGACTATGGTAAGGAGGATCACTCTATTCAGCAAAGTCTTTATGGTATCTTATTGCAACTTCAAACAGAAAGTTCTTCGCCGATATTGCTGGAACTCTTGGAAGCAGTCCAGGCTGTTAGAAATTCAACCCGTAATTCTTTCAAGGCTAGCAACCCTGTCTTGTAGTCCAATAATGCTTATGTAAGTAAGGTTAAATAATGAACAATCCGATGCAAAAATTAGTCTACTAAACAAAATCTTAGAAATTTATTACTCTATCCTATCTAAGTACATTTTCATCAGTGCGATTTCTTGCTCTTGGGATTTAATAATACTATCTGCTAATTTTCGTACTTCTGGATTTTTGATATTAGCATTGTTACTAACCATAATGGCCGAGGAATGATGCGGAATCATCGCTTTCATGTATTGAACATCACTTATAAAAGCTTGACTTCTCAGAGCAGTTAAGGCAAATACAAATGTGATTATACTACCAACCATGATGATCAGATTGATTTTCTGGTTCGAATACATCTGCTTCATTAATAAAATCATGAGCAGAGCCATAGGGGATACCATCAGTAAGGACATGTAGAATCTGGTATAACTCAGATAAATGTGGTCAAATTGATCCACATTCAAGAACATAACCGTGTACATGACAACGAAGGACGTCCCTAAAGAAATTAACAGTTTCCCGTAGGGACCTTTACTCATTGTAGATTTTGTTGTATCTTCCATAACTATTGTATTTTCAATTGATAAAAAAGTCTGATTAGATAAGTAATTCTTTTTGAATTTGCTCGTTGTACGCGTTAAGTCTCTTACAGTATACTTGATTGTTGTATCTTCTGGTTATAATTGTATTTTATTTACGCAAGACATTGGGTGGCTAGATAATCGTAAATTAAAAGGCAAAACTCAATTGCCTAACTTGAAAATGGATCAAAACTAGTTTCGAAAAAGGGCCATTTTCCTAAGATTGTATTTAAATTGTTTAAAATATCTGTACCTATCGGAAATTTAGCAATATAAAGGAGTTATCAACTAATAGTCAGATAAGTTGGGTAATCAAAAATTAAAAGAATTGTACACCTAAGCAAGCCCAAGTAATCGATTAATATACCGGTATGCTCTACCATCTCCCGAAGGAATCCAGTAATGCGCTGCTGATAGTAGCTACATAATTTTGATTTGCATTTATCTTATAATCGCATAGCACAGCTTATTATTATTATATAGAAGTAAGTAGTTCCATTGGGTTTTATTCAAATTAGCCGTAATCTTGATAAAAATTAGATTTTAAGCTACTTATAACCGTTAGATGCATTCAGCTGCTACTTTGCCCAATACCAGATTCAAGATTGTACCTTATCAGGAAGCGAATTCTGAGGTAAAAGCTATTTACGAAGAAACCATGCAAGTTTTACAACTCCCATTTGTACTTAATTGGTTTAAATGTCAGGGGAGTAACGCGACTTTGCTCCGGGGTAATTGGGCGAAATTACGTTCGACTCTGATCGAAGGAGAAGTGCCTAACATCTTAAAGCAGCTCATTATCTACAATGTGTCCAAAGAACGGGGTTGTGAATACTGCGCGCATGCCCATGGTCTTTTTGCCGATAGTATGAGCCGAATGATTAGCGAAGAACCTGATTTTCAAGTAACCACCGATTTAGATTCTCCTTTATTGCCGAATAGTTATAAATCGGCGATTAAATTAGTAACCAAAGCGGCATTAAATGCGCAGGATTTAACCAATACTGATTTCGAGAAACTCTTGCAAGAAGGTTTTACTGAACAAGAAATACAGGAACTAATGGCCCAGGCAGATTTAGTAAACATGCTCAATACGCTAGCCACCATTTCGGGCATTAAAATAGATAACGAATTAACGGAAGCCCAATTTTAAGTTTTCTTAAACTAATTTACCATCTTGCCAATAGCCGCCAACCAGGTTTTGCGGGTTACCTACGAAGCTTTTTCTAAGTTTTCGAATAGTTTAATCCGGTGCCGCACCTTTGAAGAAGTAGCTACCTGTTTTAAAATCAATCTTAAGTACTTATTTAATTATCATTTCTTCCGGGTTAGTTTTTACCGAAACCAGCAATGTATTCACTTAATGGTAGCGGGTCAGGAAACGAGTGTTCAGGTGCAGGCGGCAGCCGATTATTTCTATGTAGAAAAAGTATTACTGGCCAGAAAGATGCCGATTTATTGGAGTGAGCCGGAAACTTTCGGGTTGCCCGAGAAATTTGACTTACCTGATTCGGAGGAACCTAAATTATGGGGCTGGTTATTTAGTAACAACACTGATCAACGGACAACCGTCTCCTTGTTAAGCGGTAAAAGCCGGAGTTTTACCCAAAAGGAAGTTGTTATCCTGAAGATGGTTGCCGAAGCGCTGGAGACTAAATTAGTAGAGATTTGTTTGTTTCAAGAACTACAAGCCGCTTTTCATGTTATCCAGAACCAGAATACAACGATAAATTCCATTATGGAGCAACAACAAGAAACAATTCAGCTCCGGACGCAAGAGATTGCCCAAAAGAATGAAAAGTTGTTAGAGATTTCGGTTTTAAATGCTCATCAAGTGCGGGAGCCCTTGAGTCGGATATTAGGTTTGATTGCTATTGTCGACTTTTGCGAAGCAGAGCAACTGAAGAGTGAAATCATGCCGATGTTAAAAACATCTTCTAACGATTTAGATGTCGCTTTACAAGAAGTAATAAATAAAGCGACGATAGATTTAATAACGCTTAAAGCTTAAAAGTAGAATGAAAATAGTGATGTTGGTAGATGATAATCTGATTAATAATTTTGTCACCAAGAAAATTATCCAAAATGTGGATGAGCGTTTACAGATCTGCGATTATACCGACCCGCAACAAGCATTGAGCCCCTTACAGGAGGTGAACCCCGCGTTGATATTTTTGGATCTCAATATGCCAGTCTAGATGGTTGGCAGTTTTTATGAGCCATAAAGTGTATATCTTAACTTCTTCTACCAGTGAGCTGGATCGGCAGCGGTCCACTACTTACGCCAATGTTGTGCGCTTTTTAAATAAGCCGTTAGTACTGGACGAAGTAGCCAGTATACTGGCAACTGCTTAAAGCCCAAGACAACCTAGTTTGGTGACTCTGGCGATTGGAATTGATCAGGATAAGTCTACCTCTTGAAAAAGTAATCTTATCTAGCCGATACCTCTCGAATTTGCAAGACTTTAGAAAAGGTAAACCATTGATTCTTCAAGATCTAGCTCTCTAATTTTTTTACAAAAAAATCTTGGAAAACGATTATCTTGCTGAAACTGCAAAAAGTCATTTTACATATTCCTACTTATAAGACAAGTGAATTAAGCTTAAAGCCTTTTTTGATTTTTCTGATAAGGTGCTTTGATACTTTTGATCATTAGTTATATATTCAAATAGCTTTTGAATATATAACTAATGATGACTGAAATATTAGATCTTCCGTAATCCAGTTGTCCTAATTAGATTTTGGAAATAGCTTTATTAACTAACTGTTGACCTTCGGTGCTAAGTGTTGTATTTTGGTAAGGATTAAGGACCAATGATTTTTGAATAAGATGAGCACCCTGTACCTGGTCACCCAAATGATATGTAATCAAACCTTCTAGGCAAACCAAGCTTGCTTCCTGGCTACTGGTACGAGTAGCCTTTTTTAAATAAGTAGCGGCAGTTCTATAATCCCGTTTTTGATAATAAATTTCAGCTAAAGCTTTACAAACATCTATATTATCAGGCCGTCGGTGGTACTCCTTTAAAGCGTATAAAAGAGCTTTAGCAGGGTCTTTGCCTAAGTGTAGGTGAATATTAGCCAACTCTAAGTCTACGACGTGACCAGCTTCCTGATCTTCTTCCAGTCCCTTCAGCAAATCTTCCATAGTAGCTTGGGCTTTTAAAGTTCTACCTTGTTGCTGGTAAAGCCGGACTAGTTCCTCTTGAAAAGAAAACTCCGGAATAATGCCGGCAGCTTGCGTAAATAACTTTTCGGCGGTCTGATAGTCTTTTTGTTTAACCGCTAAGCGACCTAAACCTCCTAAGGCAAAAGCGTAATTGGGCGATTGTGCTAACGTTTGATTATACTGCGCCTCGGCGCTTTTTAGGTCACCAGTTTTTTCGTACAAACTGCCCAGTGTTACTGTCACCCAAGCAGTTTGTTCTAAACCCGGAAAACCGGCGTCAACGGCTAGCTGCATGGCTTCTATGGCGCCGGGCATATCCCCGTTAATTTCGCGCAGATATGATACCCGCGAGTATGATTTTAAATCCGGGCGTAAGGAAGCCATTTTGTCCGCCATGGCAATAGCTTCTTCGTAATGGCCCAATTCTACGTTTGCATCGCATAATACCCCGTAAACTGCCGCACCCCGGTCATTAATCTCTAAAGCCGCTTTCCCGGTTTTCAAGGCTTTCGCAAATTGGTGTAGCGATAATTGGATGGTGGCCTTAGCCACGGTAGCCTCGTACATTAATACTTGATCATCCGGTTCCCGATCCAAAATTTCTTCTACTAATTGAAGGGCCGCTGGATAATAATAAGGATGCTCGCCGGTGACGCGGGCTTCCTGCATGTAGGCAAAAGCGAGTAATAATTTACTTTTTAAATCACCGGGCTGCTCGCGAAGTTTACGCTGCAGGCCCTGAATGGCGGCTTTCGTATTTAGCCATTCGCTAGTCGTAGAAATAGGACCCTGGCGTTCACGGAGCGGCGGAATAGGCTTTGATTGATTTTGGTATTTTTGAAAAAGCACGATGCCTGCTATCACCAATAATACCAAGCTAGCCGTATAGAAGTAGTTTTTTTTCATAACATTCCATGCTGTTTTAACTATTAATAAAGGTCAGGCACTTTGCCTGACCTTTACTAGCAGATCGTAATTACTTAGAAACTATAAATTTTAAAGATTGATCAGAAGCTACGCCGTTTACCACCCGAACATAGTAAATTCCTCCTTTGTACTTGCTCACATCTACCGACACTTCGTAGGTGCCAGCAGCTCTTGGTTCTTTATTCACCGGGGTGGCGACCAGGTTGCCGTTCGCGTCGTAAATTTGTAAGCTTACCTGCGAAGATTGTCCGATGTGATAGCGGAAGGTAGTTTTATCCCGACTTGGATTGGGAAAGCCTTCCAGTTGTTTTAACATAACATCAGGGGTGCCTAAATTCATACTAGTGGGTGCTTGGTAAGGGGCTATACTGGCACTTAGGCTAGGGTCAATGTTACCACTGCCATTTTCGTTCCCATGGCCACCGTAGGAAAACCCTTCCCAAGGTCTGGCTTCAAATGGGAAGCGACCAGGGAGCGGCGCATCGTTTTTCTCGACCCCCGTAGTAAAGGTTAAAACATTCACTAAATCTTGGGTAGCCAGACTAGCCGGGGTGCGATAATCGGCTAAAACTAGTAAACTCTTCTCTGAACCCGGACACGGATTTCCTAAAACGTTACGGTTTACCGGGATCTGGTAATTAGGTTCAAAGTCGGTTAAGCGAGCCGCATAGTAAGTACGTACGATATCAGTAACATCTTTTTGGCAACTAGCATCAAATTTAAAGTTATCGTAACTACTGCCTTTACCCGTACCAAAGGTAGCCGAACGGATATCAGTTATAATAGTGCCGGTTGGTGGCGTAATTAAAATCGGATCACTGTTGTGCTGTTGTTCCACATCCCCAATAACTCCGGCGCCTGCTTTTACATCATAATCGTCGTAGCCTAATCCAATAGCAGCCAGCACCACGCCACTTACGGCTTGTAATTCAATCCGTACGACATCATCTTCTAACCGGCGTCCGTTCGGAAAGCCATCCATATTGGGAATAAATTGCACGAATCTGGTTTTATTCCAACGTGGGTCCGTTAAGCCCAGCACGGCAGCTTGGATTAAACCTAAACTGCTAAAATCCGGCGATTCCCGGGTAGTCACGGGGGTAGACATATTTACCCGCAACATGTCCCCGAAAGTAGGCAAAAAGTTATTAATAAATGGCTTTCCGGCCGCTAAGGGATTACCATCTTTCTTACCCGTAGCGAGTTGGTAGGGGGGCAAGTTTGGTACTCCGGTCATGAAAATGGGTAGTAAATCTACGGAGCGAGGTTCATTATCCCGGAGTAAGTAATTGCCAAATAGTTTGGTGTCCAACGCGGTGCCTTTGGTAGCAGGATTGCCTAACAATGAATATAAACCATCCGCTCCATTCCGGAAGTCATACTTACCAAGTGATTTGGTTTGAATGCGCAATGGAGCTAAACCCGGCACCGCTTTACCGAATTTAGAATCATCCATGTACAGGGCCAGCTCTGGATTAGTGAAGTACTGCTCAAACTCTTTGGAGTCCTTATTAGAAGAAACACTGTTCCATTCGTCTTTTTTACCAATCGGAATAATCACCTCGTTGGTGAGGGGCATCCCCAATCTTGAAACCTGCACGTACTCGCCTTCGTGTTTGATCTTACCGTTGCTCTCGCGTACCATAATCTTCCGCCGGCTGGCCGAAGCCCAAACCCCAATGATAAAATCCGGATCCAGAATGCTCCAGGCTTGGCTCACTTTTTGGCCTTCTTTATTAAGCATTTCTATGGGAATGTCCATGGCAATGGTGTGCACATTTAATCTTTTCAAACCGTCAACTGGCTTGTTCGGCCGGTTGTTGCCTAAATCTTCAATGCCTCCGATATCCACAAAAAACGGATCATCTACCGGACCGCAAAAAACTTTTTCGCCGGTACTAGCCGTCATAATAGCCCCTTGCATCAGTTTGTCGTAATCGCTGTTTAAACCCACGGCACTTTGAATACTGCGCGGACCTACGTTGTAAGGGGGCACGATGCCGTTGCTGATGATGGTGGTAAAGGTTTTACCGCCATCCATACTTTTTTTACAGGTATAAGTAGTTTTTTGATTTTGCTTACCTAACCGGATGTAAAAGTGGGTAGTTGGATCTTCGTTGGTTATTTTAAACTCAAAGCGGTACAAGATATCATCTTCTTTCTTGCTGGCATCGTTCTTAATGTGGATGTCGTAGGCAATGTTCTCCCCAAAACTATAAAAGTTGGGGGCACCGTGCGGATGCTGAAAAGGAACGTAGTTCGCAATTAATACCATGTTGTCTTTGTTCCGGGGATTGCGGAAAGCGTACACGTCGGTATTATCGGCGAGGGGATCATTGGCAATTATAGGAGCTTCCCGGTGGCTGGAAGACTCCAAATAATTGTAACGCGTGGCAAATACGGATAGCGAGGCCACAGCCGCTACTATCAGCCCGGATTTAAGCAGGCCAGACTTGGTAAACATTCTCATAGGCTTTTTTAAAGTTTACTTGTTGTTAAGAAAAGCAGGGGATTAAATAATCAGCTGATTATTAACGGAATGTAAAGAGCACCTACGAAGTAGTATTGCGGCTGGATTGCACGTTCCTAAAAAATAGTTATATAAATTATTTAAAAAATAAAATATGGCTATTCTGAATCAGAAAGGCCAATTTTGAAATTTTAAATGCTTACGAAAAGTTAAAACCAGTCCTAAGAAGAGTCACTTTTTCAAATAAAAGGAGAAAGGAATAATAAAAAATTAAAGAAGTTATTTCTCAGCATTTAATTGTTTAAACGAACATTATGCTTGATAATGACGCGCTTAGTTATGCATTTCAAAATCCAAAGGTAACCTGATCTTCGTAGATCATACAGTAACTTTCCCTTACGGCTCATTTTTATTGTAGTACTGGAATCTTTCAAAATCCAGGATCAATAGGACCACTATCACGCGCTTACCTTCAACTTTTTTATTTTATAATTTAATTTTATTTAGCCTATATGAAACAGACGCTACTCTTTACTATTTGCTTGTTACTCTTTTGTTCAACAGTGCATGCGCATTTGGGGGGAAGCATTACGGGAACGATCGTGAATAATACCAGTGAACAGCCCCTGTCCAACGTGGCAATTACCCTTAAGAGTCCCCAAAAAGTTATTTATACCAATACTTTAGGAAAATATAGGTTCGACAAATTAATGGCCGGCACTTACCAGATAGAAATTTCTCTCTTGGGTTACGTGCGGCAAACCATTAGTGTGGTTGTCCAGGAAGATCAAGCTATCTCAGTTGTTACCAAACTACTGCCAACGGCCATTGCGTTGAGCCAAGTCACAATTTTGCAGCCACAAACCGAAGATCAGCAGTTAATTAGCAGCTTGGATATTAAACTGCGACCCATAACTAATTCGCAGGAGATTTTACGGCTGGTACCTGGTTTATTTATTGGTCAGCATGCGGGTGGCGGTAAAGCCGAACAGATCTTCTTACGCGGTTTTGACCTGGACCACGGGACCGATATCCGATTAAGTGTCGACGGAATGCCCGTCAACATGGTCTCCCACGCCCATGGCCAAGGCTACGCGGATCTCCATTTTGTCATTCCAGAACTGGTCCAAAACGTAGATTTTGGCAAGGGTCCATATCAAGTGAGTCAAGGTAACTTAGCTACGGCGGGCTACGTCAATTTTAAAACTCGGAGCACGATCGACAGCAACATGATCAAGCTGGAAGCGGGCCAGTATGATACTTACCGGGCGGTGGGCATATTTGACTTACTCGGTGAGCGGGGCAAAGAAAAACAACAGTCGGCGTTTATTGCTTCCGAATACTCTTTTTCCAACGGGTACTTTGATAATCCGCAAAAGTTTAACCGGCTGAACCTGTTTGGTAAGTTCCACGGACATTTATCGGAAGCTACCCGGTTGACACTTACCGGCTCCACTTTCTACAGTAAATGGAATCACTCCGGTCAGATTCCGGACCGGGCGGTGGCCAGCGGCTTGATTGGCTTTTTCGGCTCCATTGATCCCAATGAAGGGGGCGAAACAAGCCGCACGAACTTGAATGCGGAACTAGTCACCGTCACGCCGAATAACAATGTAATCCGTCACCAGTTATTTTACAGCAAATACGATTTTGAGCTTTATTCTAACTTCACCTTTTTCCGGGAAGATTCTATTAACGGGGATCAGATCCGGCAAAAAGAAAACCGGCATTTATGGGGGTATAACGGTAGTTTCACCAGTAATTTGGCATTGGGTAACAAAGAACTGACTTCGACGGTGGGTATCCAGTACCGGCAAGATCTTACGAAAGAAACGGAGCTTTCTCATACCAAGAACCGGGTAGAAACCCTGGAACAGTATCAGCTCGGCAATATCAATGAGATTAATGCTGGTATTTACATTGATGAATTTTTACAATTGTCTCCTCAATGGACAGCTACGGCTGGGTTGCGATTCGATGTATTCCGCAACCAATATGAAAATTTGCTAACAACTCCGGCCAGTAAGGCGAATGCTTCGGCTTCAATCCTTTCGCCAAAACTGAACTTGTATTATACGCCTTCCACCCAGGTACAAATTTATCTAAAATCTGGCAAAGGATTTCACTCCAATGACACCCGGGTGGTAGTGCCGCAGAATGGCCGCCAGATTTTACCAGCTGCTTACGGCAGTGATTTAGGCTTTGTTTGGAAGCCTTACCCTCGTTTGCTAGTAAATGCTGCCGCTTGGTATTTGTGGCTGGAGCAGGAATTTGTGTACGTGGGGGACGAAGGGGTAGTAGAGCCAAGCGGTCGGTCCCAGCGAACCGGTTTAGATTTATCTATACGTTATCAGCTTACTGATTATCTATATGCCGATGCCGATATCAGTGCCGCCAAGTCCCGCGCTTTAGGCGAAACAGAAGGACAATATTATTTGCCGCTGGCCCCGCTTTTAACTTCTGCTGGCGGATTGAGCTGGCAAGGAGCAGGACGGTACAGTGGTTCTTTGCGTTACCGCTACATGGGTGACCGACCGGCTAACGAAGATAATTCTTTAGTAGCGAATGGATATTTTGTGAACGATTTACAAGCGAACTACTCCTTTAAAAAGCAGCAGCTTGGATTATCGGTACAGAACCTGTTTAATACCCGCTGGAAAGAAACACAGTTTGCCACCGAGAGCCGGTTGCAAACGGAAGCAACTCCCGTCAACGAAATTCATTTTACGCCGGGAATACCTTTTTTCGCCCGTTTAAGCTGGAGTTTATTTTGGTAAAATCCTTCTGGTTGATGCTAGTAAAAGATTGTTTAGTCCGGAAATACGTTGACCAGGTGTATCACAAAACGACCGTTTTACGAGACAAAAACCGAGCCTCCCAAAAGAGGCTTTTTTCGGCTAAAAACTATCTCAAATGACCATCTCACCAATCAAAAAGAATTTTGTATATTTGAGATGGCATTGGTGAGACAAATATGAAAATCGGTTACGCCCGGGTGAGCACCCAGGACCAAAAATTAGAATTACAACTGGACGCCTTAACTCGGCATGGGTGTGAGCTAGTGTTCCAGGAAAAGAAATCCGGGAAAAACAAAGATCGGCCGGAGTTAGAAAAGATGCTTGGCCAACTTCGCTCAGGTGACACCGTGGTGGTGTGGAAACTGGATCGGCTGGGTAGATCCTTGCGCGATTTGATTGACCTAGTAACTGAATTTAAAAAGAGGGGAGTAGACTTTGTGAGTTTACAGGATGGCATCAACACGGCAACTTCCACCGGTCGCTTTACTTTTAACATCTTTGCTTCTTTAGCGGAGTTCGAACGCGAAATTATCAAAGAGCGAACCAAGGCAGGCTTAGTGGCCGCTAGAGCTCGGGGTAGGGCAGGAGGGAGGCCTGGGGGTTTATCGCCTCAAGCAATAGAAAAGGCGAAGTCTGCTAAAATCTTGCATGAAGCTGGTACTAAGTCCGTAGAAGAAATAGCCAAAATTTTAAATATTTCGCGGGCTACCTGTTATCGGTACATCGACGCTATTACCCACAAATAGTTAACTCACCTACCGACATTCATATTTTTTAGAACGGGTATAAGAGTATTTATAGTTTTGGGAAGTGGCGAAATTGACTTGTGATTTTACTTCATTATTTTGATTATCAAATTCGTAGGTATAATCTTGGGTGGTGATCAAATTATTATAATTTAACTCCGGATAGGTTATGGTATTTCTTGTAACTAAGTTCTTATTAGGTGTTTGACCTAAAAGATTATAGGCCTCGTTAAAAGATTTAAGTTTATCCTCACGGTTCAAGTCGAATTCATAAGTGTAAACAATCTCATTTTGGCTACCTGGATTATTGGTAAATTTAATACAATTGCCATCTTGATAAACGTACTCGTTGACAAACGAGTATTTGCCGTCGTATGTTGTGGTCACCCTAATACGGTTGCCAGCAGTGTCGTATTCACAACTAGACTCAGATGAAGTCTGGTAATAACCATTTGGACTAATGGTGGAAGGCCCCCTTTTAACCGAGTTATATTTAGCCAGTTGACCTTTTGAATTGTACTCAAATGTTATAACCTCTGTGATCTCTATCGTATACTGCCGTTGGTCGTCAGCATTCATTTCCTTAATGGTTTGTTTGGCCAGTTGACCTTGGGAATTATACTCGTAATTTCCTCTACCTTTTTCTTTTCCCTTATAAAACCAGGTGCTCTGCAAGAGCCTATCTTGATCGTCATATTGGTAAAGAGTTGAATCGGGCCATTGAAAGGGATGGGTAGAATAAGTACGGGTTATCCGGCAAGATGGATCAGGGTTGGGAGAATCTACTTCATCATCCTGAGTACAACTGCTTAAGGAGGATAGTAGTAATAGGCTAATAACAAAAAACAAAGAAGATACTGTTTTCATTTAAGCGAGAAAAGAATAGCTATTGCAAGTTATATAAATAAAATAATATTGTATTAATATATATTAATTTTATTTCAGTAATTTTATCACATTGCTATATAAGTGCAAGCACAATTTGCCAAGTACACGTACACGGCTAGGTTACTGGCAAAGTTGTAAATATTTACCAGCATATGTTCCTACAATTAGGCTACCGCTAAACGTAGTGAAACTTTATCATTAAGTCCCTAGAAGATTCCTTCTAGCTTTTTGATAAGATGAAGAATTTAGAATAAGCTCTTTAAAGATGCTACTTCTGTCTATAGGACGGAGCACTTAAGAAGCAGCAATCATTTGGGCCGGTGCGATAGGTAAATCTTGGTTTTCTACCTGCTGCAAAAATTTAATCTGCTGCTTTATCTTTTCTAGTACCTGGTGGATGTCTATTCCAGTAATCTGCTGCACTCCTTGCATGAGAGGACCTAAGTCTACCTTTTGGCGGATGAAATCCCGTACGCGGTAGAGTTCGAGCTGGCCTAAGTCCGTGCTTTCCGGATGCTTAATGAAGAGCTCTAAATCGAATTGATGGAGAACATAACCTGGCTGCCGGCGAACAATGGGCAAAACGACACAAACGGTGTTATGGAGAATATCCGGTTCCTGGAACTGTTGCTGGAGATAACTGGCCTCGTTGATGATGGGCCAGATCTCGGCATCATCATAAAATTGTTCGATATAAGGCGTGATTTGTTCAGGCATGAAATCGCAAACTTTAAACGTAAGTAAAGATAGGAGTTTATTTACTTCCCTGAACCACCCTTTAACTCATGTAAAACGGAATAAAATTTCCTAATAAAAATTTTTACTATATTTTCAAAAGAAGTTGATATAGGTGTTTGTATCTTTTCCTAGTTTTTCTAACAAGCTAGATACTATGAAGTAATTCTTTTTTGAAAAAAGAAAATTATCTTCAATGATTCTGGATAATTAAAATATATAAGATTTATACAATATTCTACTAGTCTAATAACTAAATCATTCAAGTATTGTATTATCATAAATAAATAGCATACATTTGACTATTTGACTTATTATATTACAAATATTAGTATTATGCATTAAGATTTAAGATAGAATTTAAATTTATTACAAACAAAACGTATGATATTATAGATATATTTATATTTTTTAATTAAAAATTAATATATTTTGCTATTTGTCTTAAATTAATAATGGATATTAAAGAAAAGCTTCAAATCTCAGTAACTAACATAGTATTAATAGGTGATTTTAATCCTATTATATTTCAGCCAGCATGGCTAGCAAGCAAAGGATTAATTAGAGAGAATGAGGCAGACAGTGTTAATCTAGAATTAATTCATAAAGAACTTGTAAGATATAGGTTAGATTGGGCTGAACTTGAAATAACTGACAATAGGTTTTATATTCAAACTTCAAAAGAGGCTTATCAAGAAGCTATTAGGGACCTTGTTTTAGGTATTTTCAAAACATTTTTGAAAGAAACTCCTATAAGAGCATTAGGGATTAATCACCTTTTACATTATCAATTAACAGAGAAAGAGTATATTAATCTTGGTGATAAATTAGTTCCATTAAACAATTGGAATGAATTTTTTAAAGATCCAAGGATATTACATGTTGAAGTGCTTGAAAGCCAGAGATTGGATAATAATAATGGTTATTATAGAGTTAATATTACACCATCGGATTTATTACCTAGAAATGGTATAATAATAAATCTTAATGATCATTATTCTCTAAAGAACCAAGAAAGAGGAACTCAAGGTGAGATTATTAAAATTTTAGAAGATTCTTGGGATTCTTCCTTAACAATGGCTAATGATATTTCTGAATATTTATGGAAAAAAGTTCAACAATAGCACCTTCCTATTCTAAGGATAAGTGGAAAGCAGATAGTTATGCTTTAGGAAGAGTCAGGTCTCAAGAAAAAGACTTATTCTCAGAGGTTGTCAATTTGGAAGTTGAAAAGCATCGACAAAAAATTAAGTCTATTCAGCAAAAGAACCTCACAGCAAACATTTCTAGCATTTCTTCTGAAGAAAATGATGGGAGGGAACTTCATCTATTGACATTTCCAAAAGAAAATTCATCTATTAAAAGTACAGGTGTCAATTATTCAAGGGCTTCACAAAAGTGGGTTGGTTATATCACATCTATAAAAGAGACGAGTTTTATTGCTAGGTTAAAAGATTTAACTAATGGGGGTACAGATGAAGAAACAGAATTAGATTTTAATGAAATTTCCCCCGATGATAAACAACTTATAAGTTTAGGTGCAGTTTTTTATTGGACTATTGGAAAAGAAATGCATAATGGTCAAATTAAAAGTGAATCATTAATAAGATTTAAAAGAACTCCATGGCAAGTTCAAGAATTTGATGAAGCTATGGATGCGGCTGACGATCTGTACAGTGGGATAGAATGGGATTAATATATGCTATTAGATAAACCTAATGCAGATATACTTGAAATATCTTTGTTTGGAACAGGTGGTGGCTATGGTGAAAGTATTGTTATTCACTTTCCTCAGAATAAGTGGATAGTTATAGATTCTTGTATTGACCCTACAAAGAAGCTAAATATTCCTTTAACCTACTTGACTTCAGTAGGTGTTAATTTGAATGATGTAAAGTTTATTATAGCTACACATTGGCATAATGATCATATTCTTGGATTATCAGATATAGTTGAAAAGTGCCAAAATGCTGAACTTGTATTTGCAAGACCTACTGATCAACAAAAATTTGCGAGATTAGTTAGTTTAGATACTAAGAAATCCTCTAACAGTCAATCAACTAGCGAATATAGCGCTTGCATAAAATTAACTAAAGAAAGAGGTTATAAGTTAAAAGAGGCTATATCAGATAGAGTACTATTTTCAGAAAGGATAGATGGCATTCCACTTGAACTAATTTCATTATCACCATCAGATTATGCTAATCATCTATTTGACTTAGAAATATCTGAGTTAATGAATAATTTTGGAGCTGCTAATAAAAAAATTATTTATACCTCTCCCAATTTTAGATCTATAGTTTTACTGGTTAAGGCTGGAAGTCACAGAGCTATTTTAGGAGCAGATCTTGAAGTTGGAAATGATGAAAGGCTTGGTTGGAAACATATTATTTCAAATACGGTACTTATTGATGAGAAAGCGACCTTATTTAAGATTCCCCACCATGGCTCCGACAATGGCTATTCTGATGATATTTGGAAAAAGTTAGTAGCTAATAACCCTAAAACGGGAATTACTCCATGGAATCGTAATACTAAGTTACCTAACGCTAAAATGTTAAGCTTATATTCGGAATTATCAGATTCACTCTATATAACTTCTCCAAATATTGATCTAAGAAGAAAGAAAAAAGATAGAAGAATAGAAAGATTACTTGATCATTTTGGGGCTAAAGTAAAGGAAATTAGTTTTTCTTTTGGCCAAGTACGATATAGAGCTAGCATTAAAGATAATATAACTTGGGCAGTTGATGTTGCCGGAGAAGCATTTCATGTAAATCCAACATTAAAAGAAGGAACATCCTAATGCTAGGTGTTTTATGTAAATACTTATCAATTGGCTTGTAAAGTTAGCCATAGTTTCAGCAGTCGTACTCTAATTACTCAATAGCTTCATACTTCTTAACCATTGTTCTGTTGCTTCAAAGTCATAGTATCTCTCTTTAAGAATAGCACTTTTTAGTTTAATTGGAAGTATAGTTCCCCATTTTGAAAAGTCCAGCAAAGACTCATTTTGATCTATAGCTTGTTCTAAATGGTAGTTTATATCTATTATGAAGAGCAACATTTGTTCAAATAAGTCCGGTAATAAGGAAGTTTTCATATAAAGTGTAAGGCTGCTATTCTGTTCGTTATGTTCGTATTTTAAATCCAGGCAATTCAGAAGAAAAACTAAACTCCTATTAACCTTCGTACTGCTGAATGTAAATAGGATAACTTGATTATCTTCCTTCAGCACTGGCCGTTCTATACTAATATCTTTAATAGAGAAAACTGAAAAATCTCTACGTAGTTCGGCAATCAAATCTTGGCCTGGCTCATCTAGTTCAGGATAAGTTATTTCAGAGATGAGGATCTGTAACATCTTCTCCCGGACCTTAACATCCACAGTGCCTGCATTGCCGAAGAAAAGGGGCTTCTTCCCATCAGCAGTGGGTGCCACTTCGATTTTCTTCGATTTAAAATCTACATAGTTTATTTTCCAGATTTTAGCCGCCAAAAGAATATTCTCATCTTCGCGTATTTGTTGGGAAAAGGGTATTTCACCTATTGTTTTACCGGCATTTATAACTTTAAAGCTCGGTTCCGTTTTGAATACACTGTAAAAATCTCTCGAATCAACAATTCTTTCGCCTTCCACGCCAATGATCACCTCACGATGCAGCACTTCCAGCCAATCATGTTGAACTAATTCCTGAAGGATTTCTTGAAGGTCCGCTTCTAGTATAGCCGTAAAAGCATAGTTATCTAATAATCGCCTGATTAGATCTTCCTTTGTACAGCCCGACAGTTCTTTAACAGTGGAAAGCATTTGGTGCAATACCAAGTCGAATGGCTTATCTGCGGTGCGTATGGGCTCAATATAACCCTCTTGGTACAACAGCCAACATGCCAACGATTGCAATAAACCCCACTTATCAGTTGTATAAAGTAGGAGTTGGCTTTGCTCACCCTCTCGCCGGCCACTTCTTCCCACCCGTTGAATCAGAGAAGCTATGGAATTAGTCGCATCTACCTGCACCACCTTGTCAACTGATCCAATATCAATACCTAGCTCGAGGGTGGATGTGCAAGCAATACAGAAGTTTTGACGCTGGTTATGTTTGGCAAAATGCTCGACATATTCACGTACTTCTTTATCTACCGAGGAGTGATGCGAAAAGTAATGGGGGTGTCCATTGACCTTCTCCGCAATACGTTTAAGTTTTACGGCTATCTCTTCAGCCTTACCCCGACTATTAGGAAAAATAAGTACTTTGTGATTGCAGGTTTGCTTATAAAGGTCTTTTATTAATTCTAAAGGCAGTTCTGATGTGGAGGAAGGATAGTGTCGAAAAGTGGTAAGCATTTCCTTTGAGGTATTGTCTCGCAGCACTTTCGTATTATTCTCGTCTCCAGTAAATCGCTTAGCTTCCGCATAGTCGCCAATTGTAGCGGATAAACCAACTATGTAAAATTTAGTTTTATTTACTTTACTTAAGCGAGAAAGAATGGACTTCAGGTGAATACCTCGATCAGTTCCCAGAAAGGAGTGAATCTCGTCGATTACAATATACTTTAGGTTGGAGAATAAGGCCTTGATGCTGTAAGGAGCATTAACAAACATTGCTTCTATAGATTCCGGTGTAATTAATACTATTCCCTCCGGTGTTTGCACTAGTTTTTTCTTATCCGTCCGATTAGCCTCTCCATGCCACTTAGTAACCTTTACATCCAAGTTCCGGCATAGCTCCTCAATGCGATAGAACTGATCGTTAATCAAAGCAATCAGGGGAGAGATGTATAGCACTTGAACACCCGGCTCCTTAAAGTTTACTTTTGAAAGAATAGGCAAAAAGGCCGCCTCTGTCTTACCAGAAGCAGTCCGAGAAGCTAAAATAAAATTAGCATCAGTAGAGAGAATGTGTTGGATTGCTGCTCCCTGAATAGGTCGTAATGATTCCCAACGCTTATCGCGCACATACCTACGGATGGGCTCAGATAGAAGCTCGAAAGCCATTAAAGTACCTCTATACTATCTACCAAACTGTCTACAGCTGACTCACCTGGGCGCTCGTCTCTAATTTCGATTTCTCCGAACAATTGCTGCTTATTGATACCGGGATTTTGCCGGATAATACTTAGAATGTTTAAGAAATCTCGAATAACCTCTCGAGGCGTTAGGAATTCGCTGGCCCCTGGTTTATTGAAGATCTCTTCCATGAAGAGCTGAATCTCCTCATCTGTAATATTTAATTGAACTTTGTAATTAAAGTCAAATATGGCTTTTAACTTTTTTAGCAATACAAAGATCTCATTGTGGTTAAGTGGTAAAAGCCGAATTACTGGCTGCGAAAAGTCTCGTACTTCCAACGTTTCAAATTTGTTTGTCCCCAGTCGTGACTTGAGAGCATGATAGCTAAATAAACCTCGGCGCTCATTCTCGAGCACTTCCTGAGTACCCGCGAAATTGATAAAGAAATTGCTAACCTTTCCTTGAAAACAATCATTGTAAATAGTTAGTATCTTTTCATAGTTTTTCTCCCGAATAACGGTAGTAGATATTTTGTATAAATTAATAGCCTCATCTAGGTTGATCATAAATCCGCTGTACCCCATGCTTACAAAAAGTTTACAAAAATTCTTCAGCATGTCATAGTAATTCAGGTCATGGATAATTTCACGAACCCCTAAATCTTGGCGAGCTTCGGTCTTTGTCCGATACTCGCCTTTTAACCATTTGAGAGCGCTTCTCCTCAGTTGCTCATCATCCTTAATATAACCTTCATAGTACTTCATTACCACCATCCCAAAATCAAATCCTCCCACCTCTGTAATTTCGTTGATAGTGCGAACAATATTATTTTGGATGGCCGGTAAGTGTTGTTCCTCCTTTATGTCAGCTAAAGATATACCCTTATCTTGGGCTGTTTTGGTAATGATCTGC